>NZ_JACHFK010000021.1 GCF_014201805.1 Deinococcus metalli
GGGAACAGCGGCGCGATCAGCGCCCACAGGTCGTCAGGGACGAGGTGTTCGATCACATCTGCAGCCTAACCGCGGCAATTCTGTCCTCAGGCTCTAAGCAGCGGTATTGACCTTGACGCTGCGTCAACGTCTAGGCTCTGGCCCAGAGGGACGCCATGTATAGAATCGGTGAGTTTTCGATCATCGCGCAGGTTTCGGGGCGGTTGCTGCGCTACTACGATCAACTTGGGCTCTTCAGTCCGGAGCAGACTGATCCGCAGACCGGCTACCGCGCCTACAGCGCCACGCAGTTGCCACGGCTCAACCGCATTCTGGCCGCACGGGAGCTCGGCTTCAGCCTGGAGCAGATCGCCCGCCTGCTCGACCAGAACCTCTCCACCGATGAACTTCGCGGCATGCTCACCCTGCGCAAGGCGCAGATCGAGCGCGCCGCGCTGGCGGAAGCGGAGCGGCTGCGGGTCGTGGAATCACGCCTCCGCCAGATCGAGGACGAGGGCACACCATTCGTTCCGGACGTCGTGCTCAAGTCGGTGCCTGCTCAGCCGTTCCTGTCGCTGCGGGAGGTGTTTCCGGCCATCAGTGCCGTGAGACCGCTGATCCAGGCCATGCACGCGGCCGTTCCACGAATGGTGGGACGCAGCGTCCTCGGGCACGTGGCCCTGGTCATTCACTCCCCGGCCTTCGAGCCGGAGGCCCTCGACTTCGAAGTGGGCTACCTGCTGGCCGGGCCGGCACAGGACGCCGTGCAGCTTGAAGGGGGGCGTGTCCTGACGGTGAGCACGCTGCCGGCCATTGAGACGGCCGCAACGCTCGTGCATCTGGGGCCAAGCAGCGACACGCACCGCAGCTACGGCCAGTTGGCCGGGTGGCTGGAGACGCAAGGCTGGCAGGTGTTGGGGCCGGGGCGGCAGATCATGATGCAGCTGCCCCTGGACAGTCCGGACGCCGAGGCCGTGGTGGAATTGCATCTTCCTGTGCAGCGGCCTGCTCAAGGCACTTGACCTTAACGCGGCGTCAAGCCCCACGCTGCGGGAGTGGACGGAAACCGCCCCGGCCGGATCGATGCTACGGCCCGTTTCCGCCCCCGCAGGAGGACGGCTATGAACGTGACAGAGCAGTTGTTGGCCCGCAACGCGGCGTTTGCCACTGGAGACTTTGACCCCGGGCTGTCCATCATGCCCACCCTGAAGACAATGATCGTCAGCTGCGCGGATCCGCGGGTCGATCCTGCCCACCTGCTGGGACTGCAGCCCGGCGAGACGGCAGTATTGCGAAACGTGGGCGGAAGGATCACCCCACAGCTCATGGAAGAACTGTCGCTGCTCCAGTCGGTGGCCAGGAACCATGGAGCCACGCCCGGAGGCCGCTTCGACCTCATCGTCCTGCATCACACGGACTGCGGCATCAAATCTCTTGAGGCGCATCCCGATCGTCTGGCCGCCTACCTCGGCACGCTGCCGGACGAGCTGCCCACCAAGGCCGTGGGTGATCCGCGGGCGGCGGTGGCGGTGGATGTCGCGGCGCTGCGGGCCGATCCCCGTGTGCCCCGCGACTGGGTGGTGTCGGGTCTGGTCTATGACGTCCACACCGGTCGGGTCGAGGTGGTCATGCCGCCGGTCATCCGGACGGCATGAATTCCAGCGTCCGGAGTCCTCCCGACCCCCTTTCTCCCGACGAACAGGAGCAGGCATGAACACACCCCGCATTCTCGTCCTGACGGCCGCTGGCAAGACCGGCCTGCCCGTCGCCCTGCAGCTCCTCAACGAGGGCTTTCCCGTAACGGCGTTCGTTCGCCGCGAAGACGCCCGCAGTGCGCGCCTCCAGGCGCTGGGCGCGAGGATCGTCGTCGGTTCGCTCACCGACATCCACGACCTGCGCCGGGCCATGCCGGGCGTGCAGCGCGCCTACTTCTGCACGCCGATGGAGCCGGGGGCGCTGCGCGCGGCGGCCGCCTTCGCCACGGTGGCGGCCGAGCACCACCTGGAGAGCGTGGTCGCCATGAGCCAGTGGCTGGCCAGTCCGCACCACCGGTCGCTCCACACCCGCGAGACGTGGCTGGGCGATCAGCTCCTCGCGCGGCTGCCGGGCACGGCGGTCACCACCCTGAACCCCGGCTTCTTCGCCGACAACGACATGGCCGGTCTGCCCTTCGCGGCGCAGTACGGCCTGCTCATGCTGCCCTACGGCGCCGGCCGGAACGCGCCCCCATCCAACGAGGACATGGCGCGCGTTGCCGCCGAGATTCTGGCCCGGCCCGCGGGGCACGCGGAACAGACGTACCGCCCCACCGGCCCGGCCCTGCTGTCGCCGCAGGACATCGCGGGAATCCTGGCCAGGGTGCTGGGGCACCGGGTCGCCTACGTCGACGTGCCGTTTCCTATCTTTGCGAGGGTGGCCCGTGGTGTGGGCCTCTCGGATTTCGTGATTGCCCAGTACGAGCAGTACGTTCAGGACTACCAGCGAGACGCCTTCGCGCTCGGTGCTCCTACCGATGTGGTACAGCGCATCACCGGCCGGGCGCCCGAGGACTTCGAGACCATCGCCCGGCGCTACGTTGCCTCGGTTCCGGAGGGCACCCGCCGCCCCGCCACCCAGCTCCGGTTGCTGGGGAAGCTGACCGCGTGGATGCTGCGTCCGGCGCCACGGACGCGGCCCCACCTGGCGCTGGGTGACGTCCTCGATCCGGATCGATTGGGCCTGAGCGCACATTCACCCGACTGGCAGCGCAGCCATACGTCTGCGACGGCCCTGCTGGCGAGTGGGGCGGCGGACTGACCGAAAATGGGGTCAGGTCATGACCCTGGGTCGTCGGTGTCGACACCGGCACAGCCTTGCTGTTCTCGGACTGGCCAGAAATCCCACTGCGTTCGTCGTGCGGTAGTCGAGGATCGCGTCGGGCTCGCTGGCGCCAGCGCGTAGGCCGAGGGGCCGCAGTTCATCGGCGGTGGCGAGGTGCTCGGAGTAGGTCTGCCAGTAGCGGGGTATGTGTTGACATGGCTGGGTATGGCAGGTAAACCAAGTAGGCTGCAGAGTTGTGCTGGATCGGGAGCTCTACCGCCACCGTTTTCCCCTCAGCATCGTCGGCAATGCCCTGTAGCTGTATCACCGCTTCCCGCTCAGCCAGCGGGAAGCGCATGAGTTGCTGTTCGAGCGTGGCATGTCGTCAGTTACAAAATCGTGCGCCACTGGGACATCAAATTCGCCGCACAGTTCACCGAAGAACTGCGCCACCGGAAACCCCTACGGAGTTTCCGGTGGTTCTTGGAGGAGGTGTGCGTGAAGGTCGGAGAGGTCACCCACTGGTTCTTCTTGGCCAGAACAGCACCCGTATGGGACAGGCCGCTTCCTCGCTAGGCAGCCAAGGAACAGTGAGGGGACTCCGAATTCATCGACGTTTACCGAATCGAGTTCCGCCTGGACGTCATTTTCATAGGCACGATGGCACCTGTATGCGGCTTGCCCGCTGCCGGATGCTCGACGCAACCAGAAGCGGGGACACGACTTGGCGAGGAAGGCCGATGAGTCCAGACATGGTCAGGACGTCGTCCTGACCATAGAAATCATTCAGATCTAAACCCTGACCAAAAGGCGGTATGCCCATCGACAGGAAAGAACCACGGCTGGCAAGGGGCACATCCATGGGTTCGCCCGCATCGTCACGGGGCCGTTGCAGTGGGGGTGAAAGGCTCAGCCCAGCGAGGTGGATAGCGTCATGCGCTGGCGGGCATCCGCCCGACGTGTCCGCCCCAACGCCGTGAGCACCCACCGCGCCGGTGCCACGGCCTCCTCGAGCAGGCCGGACGCCTGCAGGATACGAATCGTCTGGTACATCAGCTCGCGGGCTGACGGGTCATACGCCGCGTTGTAGGCGTCACTCAGCTGTCGTGCCGTCGCACCGCCCGCCGGGACGAGCAGCAGCACCCGGGCCTGCCGGAGCGTCAATCCGGTGGCCACCCGCTCCCGCGCTCGGAGGCCTGTCGCCGTGATCGTCCACAGGGCGCGGGCACTCCGACCGGGGTGCCGGGTGATGTACCCGGCCGTCTGCAGTCGGGAGACCGCCGTGGCCCGCACGCCGTCTTTCACCGTGGGCAGGTCAGGCAGCGGACGGGCCTCGTGGGGATCGAGGGCGGCCAGGAGCAGGGAGGGGACGGAGCCCAGCTGCGGCGTGTACGGTTCGGAGGTGTGACGGCCCATCACCATGCCCTGTGCTAGCACGGACACCCGTGGCGTCATGGCACCTGACCAACGGGATGGAAGCGAGCGGTGGTGGACGTCGCAGAGCCACAAGAATGAGCACCTGATCACACTGTCCGTGGTCGGCCAAGTCGGTACCCTCCAGGAGTTCACCGATGACCTGGCTGCTTTCTTCACCCACCGACGTGCTGGCACAGCTGGAAACCACCGTCGTGCAGCGGTGGGCCGGAAGTGTCACCCAGTACGGCTGCCTGTGCTGTGGTGGGTTCGGTCGGCAGCGCCAGCATGTGATCCATACGCCGGACTGTGGACTCACGGTGCTCCGTGCTCACGTCGACGCCTATCTGGGCGGCGGTGAAGTGGGGGCCGCCGCCCGCGAGCGCCTGAGGGGACTTTCCGACCGGAACGCGCAGGTGCTCGCTCTGGTCGCAGAGGGCCTGACGAACAGGGACATCAGCGCACGGCTGGGGCTGTCCGACCGAACGGTGCGCAATTACCTTACGCAGATGTTTGCCGTGCTGGACGTACATTCCCGCACCCAGCTGGCGCGACTGGCCTGGCAGGCCGACCTGAGAACCTTGGTGGAGTGAGGGCGGCCCGGTGCGGCCGCTGGACTGACCCGTGGGATGGGTTTCAGGACGACCGCCTCTGCCACAGAATCCTCGCGTGGGCACTCAGGGACGGCGGTCATCGGACGCCCTGAGCGGTACGGCAGTTGCCCGCTCGAACAGACCACAGGTACCGAACGTGTTCCCGCGCTGTTACTCGAACAGCGCCACAGGCCCAGAGGAGCCCGGCTTTAAGCCTCCAGCCGAAAGTTCATCGATGGTGGCGAGGTTCGGGGGGTGGGCGTGCTTATAGCGGGGAATGGGTGTGGTCTTTTTCGGCATGGGCGTCCTCGTCCCCGTCCCCAGACTGGGGACGGGGTGGAGATCAGTCAGGGGTGCTGCGGTAACGGGGCATCCGTTTGTTCACGGACTCACGGGCCGCACCCAGAAGGTGACCGGTCGTCTCGACTGCCTGCCCGTTCACGTCGAGCTGCTGCGCGAGAACCTCCAGCCGGTGATCCAGGGGGCCGGAGCGCAAGACCTGCACCGTCACCGGGGCGACCGCGACCTCAAGGTCGCGCGGGGTGGCCGAGCAGGGCGCCGTGCGGGCCCCCGCGCTGAGCTGCGACTCAGCCAGTTGGAGCTGATCCATCAGGGAGCTGGGCAAGGCCCGGGAGCCGGGCCAGACGATGCCGGCCGGGAGGGTCACGGTGCCACCCTCGCCGATCAGGGCCACCATGCCCTGGACGACCATGAAGCTGTCGCTCGCATCTGGGCCATATTGGACGCGGTGGTAAATCATCAACTTGCCTCTAGCAGGGCAGTCGGGCTGGGCCGCGCGGCCACGTCCCGCCACCAAACACGCCTGTCCTGCCAGCTGGGGCGTGCACGACCTCGCAGGTCTCGGCGAGCAGTATGTGCACCATCCCGGTGAGCACGCGGCCGGTCACCCGCACACCAGTCTGTGCCGGATGCATGCCCTGTAGGATCTTGTTGGTGGCGTACAGGGCGCCCGCAGAGTCCGAGCGCACCACTGATCGCAGGAGGTCTCCTGCCCCGCGATCTCGCGGTCGAGGTGCTGTCGCTGGCTGTGAAAGGGGGGCAACGGACGCGGCACGGACGCCGTCGGAACCTCCTGGGCCGAGGCCGTATCGTGAGGTGGACATGAAGCCACGGGACGTGCGCGCTGCGATCATGGACGAGCTGGCCCTGGCCTGGCTGCAGGTGCCCGGCCATGCGTTCGTGTCGTGGGCGCTCGCCGAGGCGCATGGGCTGAACGTCCTGTCGGTGGGCCGGGCTCTGGTGGAACTTCGGGAGGCCGGGAGCGTCCTGCTGTACCGGCCGGATGGGGACGCGATGCTGGTCTCGGTGGTACTGACACCTCAGGGGCAGGTGGCGTGGATCCATGACCGGGCCGAGTCGTGCCTGCCGGGCGTGCGGGCGCAGCAGCGCCTGGTCTACCAGTTCCTGCAGCAACAGGAACCCATCTCGGCAGCGACGTTGGAGGCGTCCCTGGGGCTGCCGGCGCTACGGGTACATCAGTTGGTGCTGATCATGCGCAGCCTCGGGTCGGTGCAGGCGGCGGTGGATGCGGCGGGGCACTTCACGAAGATCCGGGGGCGCCGGTCTGTGGAGGGCGTTCGGTTGGTAGGTGGGGCGTGATGGTGGGTTCGGACTGATCAGTTCGCGCTGAGAAAGAGGAGTTCTCGGGCCTAGTAGGGAAGAGACGGTGTAAGGGGGAGAGGAGACCCGCTTGTGCTTCCGCCGCTTCGCCCAATTTCCCTCACCCGGTACAGATCCCCAGGCAGGTCGACGGCCGCGTCATGACGCGGACTCGGACGTCCCAACATGTCTCAGTCGGCAAGCCCTGACCGGAGCTCCTGACGGGCACCAGACCACTGCGTCTGGCGCCCGTCTTCGGGTAGACGTGATCAACAGGCCATGTATTTCCGTTGGCCCTGCACGTGATGCGATCCGATCAGTGGGGGAGCAGGCGGGTGAGGAGGCCCAGCAGCAGGGCCTGTTCCTCGGCCGAGAGGGCGGCGGTCACCTCGCCCTCCGCCCGATGGACGTCGGCCAGGGTCTGCTCCAGCAGGGCCGTACCGGCGTCGGTCAGGGCCACGCTGTGCTTGCGGCGATCGCTGGGATCGGCATCACGACGCACCAGGCCACGCTGCTCGAGCAGGTCGACCGTGCGCATGACACTGGTGCGATCCACCCCCACCCGCTGGCTCAACACGATCTGCGCCTGCGGTCCCTCACGCTGGAGCAGCAGGAGCAGTCCGTACTGACGGACGTTCAGCCCGTGGGGCAGGGTGACCTGTTCGGCCTGTCGGTTGAGCCGTTCTCCGACCTTGTTGATCACGAAGCCCAGGTGGTTCAGGAAGCTCGCCGGAAAGGTGGGGTCGCTCTCGGCGGGGGCGTCGGTGGGTTGACTTGAAGGCGCGGCCGCGGTCATGACTGTAGTATATCACACTTGAGATCGTCACAAGTGTGATAGTTTCAATGCGGATGATTCCAGTGCGCCACGTGGATCATCGTCCTACACCCATCCCGTCATCTCCTCCCCAAGGAGTCCAACCATGGCTCAGACCGTCCTGCTCGTCGGAGCCACCGGCATGCTCGGTGGCCGCATCGCCCATCACCTGCTCCTCCAGCCCGACACCACGGTGCGGCTGCTCGTCCGGGCCGCGGACACCCCAGCCAGGCTCGCTGCCCTCCGGCCCCTGCGTGACCAGGGTGCTCAGCTCATAGTCGGCGACCTCGCCGACACGGCCTCGCTCGACCGGGCCACCCAGGAGATCGACGTCATCATCTCTGCCGTGCAGGGCGGTCCTGAGGTGATCGTGGGCGGTCAGGTGGCGTTGGCCCAGAGTGGCGCCCGCCAGGGTGTACGCCGGATGCTGCCCTCGGACTATGCCCTCGACCTGTTCAATGCCACCCCCGGCGAGCACGCGATGTTCGACCTGCGCCGCACGGCAGACGAGCAGATCGCGGCCACAGGGATCGAGCAGGTCAACGTCCTCCAGGGCGCGTTCATGGAGATGTTCGCGCCTGGCGCCGGTGTTTTCGACTATGACGCCGGCACCGTAAGCTTCTGGGGGGACGGGCGCCAGCTCATCGACGCCACCAGCGTAGAAGACACCGCCCGGATGGTGGCGCGCGTCGCACTCGACCTGGGCGTGCCGGCGGGCAAGTTCGCGTTTGCAGGTGACCGCATTTCACTGCTCGACGCGGCCCGCGTCATCGAGCACCAGACCGGGCAGCCCTTCGCGCTCCACTCACTGGGTTCTGAAGCGGAGCTGCGCGCTGCACATACGGCTGCCCTTCAGGACACCTCGAATCCGTATGCTTCCGTGATGCTCGCCTATCAGCTGTACATGCTTACAGGGCAGACGAACCTGACACACCTCCAGAACGACCGCTATCCGGACATGCCTCTGGAGACCTTCACGCAGTTCGCCGCGCGGGCCCTGCCGCACACCTCGGTGGCGTGATTCACTGTTCCGCGCGCTCAGCCCTGAGGAGAATCCCATGACCGATTCAACGCCTTCTCTGGCCCTCCCTGGCTCCGTCGGCTTTCTTCATAGCGTCGACTCTGCTCCCGCCTACTGGTGGCTGGACATCCTCTGGATCGTCCTGGCGGACGCCCCAGCCACCGGTGGCCGCTTCTCCCTGATGGAGGAGTGGTTGCCCCAGGGTGCCGGCACCGGTCCGCACAAGCACACCTGGTCAGACGAAACGTACTACATGCTGGACGGCGAGATCACCTTCCTGATCGGCGACGAGATCAGGGTCGCCCGCACGGGTGACTTCCTGATGGTGCCCCGCGACACCCGACATGCGTTCCGGGTCGAGAGTGAAACGGCCCGCTTCCTGAATGGCTACACTCCTGCCAGTCTGGAGGCCGCTGTGATCGAGATGGCGATGCCCGCTCCCGAACGCGTGATCCCCCCCAAAGGCGCCACCCCGCCGCCGGCCATGACTCCTGCCCTGATGCGGCGCTACGGCATGGATACCGTGCCTGGACCAGATCCACTCCATCCGGAAGGTCACTGAGGATGACGAATCCTGACATCGTGTTGGCCGGTGCCGCCGGTGACCTCGGCACCCGGATCGCCCGCGCTCTCGTCCGCCGCGGCGATACAGTGCGGGCCCTGGTGCGTCCCGATCTCGCACCGGGTGACCGTGCCCACCTGACGGGCCTGGGCGTGACCCTCACGCCCGCCGATCCAGCGGACGTCTCGTCCCTGGCCGCCGTGATGCAGGGCGCCACCTGTGTCGTCTCCGCACTCAACGGCCTGCACGAGGTCATTGTGGATCGCCAGCGCGTGCTGCTCGAGGCGGCGGTGCGGGCAGGAGTGCCGCGCTTCATCCCCTCGGATTACTCGGAGGACTTCACCGCCACCACGCCAGGCGACAACCGCAACCTCGACCTGCGGCGCGAATTCATGACGTTGGCCGACCAGACTCCCCTCCAGGTGACGTCGATCCTGAATGGCGCCTTCATGGACATGCTGGGCGCCGAGATGCCGATTATCCAGCCCAGGATTCACCGGGTGCTGTACTGGATCAGCGCCGACCAGCCGCTGGACTTCACCACCAAGGATGATGTGGCGGCCTATGTGGCGGCGGCAGCGCTGGACGACACCACGCCACGGTTCCTGCGGATCGCCGGTGACACGCTCAGCGCGCGGGAGCTCGCCCGGGTGCTGAGCGACGTGACGGGTGAACCGTACAGAACGCTGCATGTCGGCAATCTGGGCCTGCTGGGGCTGATGATCAAGGTGGCGCAGCGGGTCGCCCCCCAGCCTGGCGAGCCGTTTCCGGCGTGGCAGGGCATGCAGTACATGCGCGACATGTTCAGCGGGCGGGGCAAGCTCCAGCCGCTCGACACGGACCGGTATCCGGAGGTGCGCTGGACGTCCGTGCACGAGCAGTTGAGCAACCACCGACCGGGGTGAGGGCGTCGTGTTGACATGTCCACGTCGGGGCTGCGGCCGGCGGTCTGAACCGCCCGTGACGCCTGAGACGCGCCGCGCTCACGTACTGGGTGGCTGGCAAGACCCGCGCGAGATCAGGGTGGTCGGGAGGCGGTGAACGCCCACCCCGCGTGCCGTGCCAGTGACGGCGTCAATGACCAGTTGTGCGGCCATGCGGCCCAGGCGCGTGGCGTCCTGCGCGATGACTGTCAGGGGCGATCAGGGTCGCCCAGCGGGCGTCGGTATAGGAGCGCCTCCTGAAGTGCTCAGGCGGCGCCGAGGAATGGAGATCCAGCGGAGCTTGGCCAGGCTGGGCGGGTGCGAACAGTGCCTGGGAACCGGCGGTCAGTTCCGGGCCGTGACCCATGAATCAACTCCTGTGCGCCGGCAGTACGCTTGGGTATGGCCACCAAACTGCGGATCATCCAGATTGACCGGGAAGAGATCGTGATCAAGGCCGCGACCGACAAGGTCATCACCGAGGCCAAGAAGGCCATGACGGCAGGTGGCGTCTTCACGGTCGAGAAAAAGGGTTGGGTGTATCACATCGCCGGGCAGCACATCATCCGGCTGGAAATCGAGCAGGACGATGATCAGGACGACGACAAGGCCTGAGGCCTGTCATCCCGCCAGGTGCTGTGCATGCTTGAGGGAAGGCGCCACCAGGGGTGATTGACGCCGGTTGGTTCGCAGCACGCCCGGCCAACCGCGTTGCTGACCTGCGTGTCCCGCCGCTGCTCAGCCTGCAGCATCGGCGCGCAGGGTCAACGCCCGGTCGATCAGCCCCGCCATGTCCTCCGGGTGGTGGAACACGCCGATCAGGGCCGTGCCGTCCTTCTTGAGCTGGGTCAGCCGCTCACGCAGGGCCGTCCGGGCGACGGCGTCGAGACTCGCAGTGGGCTCGTCGAGCAGGAGCAGCCGGGCTGGTAGAATCAGGGCGCGCGCGAGATTGACCTTCTGCTGCTCGCCGCCGCTGAAGGTGCTGGGGTAGGCCGTCCACAGGTCGCGTTTGAGTCCGAAGGTGCCCAGCAGGTCTTTGGCCTGGTCGTGGGCGTCCGGCCGGCCGTCGTCGAGCAGGGGCTCAGCCACCAGATCCACGGCCGTCACCCGCGGTCGCGGGCGCAGGAACTGGCTAACCATCCCGACCTCGCGGCGCCGCAGCAGGGTGATGTCCACGTCCGCCGCGCGAACCAGATCGATGCTGCCCAGGAGCGAGTGGTACAGCGCCTGCCCGCCGGTCGGCCGATAGGTGCGGTAAAGCGTGCGCAGCAGGGTGCTCTTCCCGACGCCGTTCGGCCCGGCCACCAGCAGGAATTCGCCAGCCTGAACCTGGAAGGTGAGCTGCGTGAAGGCGGGGATACGCCGACCGGTGTGGTGCACGTCGAAATGTTTGCTGAGGTTCCGGACATCGAGCAGGGTCATGGGTGCTCCTTGGAGGGCCGCTGGGCTCGGGCCTCGCCGCGGGCCGCCTGCCCACGGGCCAGCAGCAGGCCGAGTTCCATGGGCAGGGCACTGCGGAGGATGGCATCGGTCGCGCCCGCCAGGTCGTAATCCACCCGGCACAACTCCACGTGGAGGTTCGCCAGGTCGAGCACCGCGAATCGGGCGCGTGGGTCGCCGTTCACACTGCGCCCCACGGATCCCGGGTTGATGATCAGGGTCTCGGCGCAGGAGTGCACGAAGGCCTGGTGGGAATGGCCGAGTATCACCACGTCTGACTTCAGCTGCCGCGCCAGCGCTTCGAGGACAGCGGGAACGTCCGGGGTGAGCTGTTCGTCGAGGCGACTCAGCCCGCCATGCAACACCGTGACGCTGTGCCCGGCCAGGGGCAGGCGCATCAGGCGGGGCAGGCCGCGCAGGTACGCCCGGTGCTCCTCGAGCAGCTCGGCCTGCGTCCACTCCAGCGCGGCGCGGCGCAGGATCTCCGTGTGCGGCGTGCCGGGCGTGAGGTTCGCGCGGGTCAGCCGCCAGCCACACGCCTGATCCTGGTTGCCCAGCACGCTGGGAATGGCCTCGGCCCGCAGGCGCAGCACCAGGTCGTTCGGGTGGGCGGCATAGCCCACCAGGTCGCCGGCGCACAGGGTCGTGTACACCTCGAACCGGCCCAGTTCGGCCAGCACGGCGTCCAGCGCATGCCGGTTGCCCTGGATGTCCGCAATCAGGCCGATCCTCACGCGTATCGCTCCACAAAGGTATGGACGTTCCCACGCAGGTCGTCCAGGCGCTCACGGAGCTGCTCATGCGTCCAGTCCCACCACGCGCTGGCCAGCAGCCGATCGGCGGTCGGTTCGTCGAAGCGCCGACGCAGGAACCGGGCGGGCACGCCTGCCACCACGGTGTACGGGGCCACGTCCCGCGTGACGACCGCGCCGGCGCCGACGGCCGCCCCGGTGCCGACGGTCACGCCGGACAGCACCGTGACGCCGTGGCCGATCCACACGTCATGCCCGAGGGTCACCGGTCGGGCGCGGCGGCGCTCGAAGAACGCCTCGTCGTCCTCACCCAGGCCGTAGTCGGCAGCGCGGTAGGTCAGGTGGTGTGCGGTGGGACGTTCCAGCGGGTGGTTGCCGGGATTCAGGCGGACGCCGGCCGCGACCGAGCAGAACTTCCCGACCACGCTGTGAATCGCCTGGACGCCTTCCATCACGTAGGAGTAGTCGCCCAGCACCATGTCGGTGAGGTGGCACCCTGCCGCGACCTCCGTCCACGCGCCCAGGCGGCAGTCCTGGACGACGGCGCTCGGGTGCACGGTGGGCTGGACGGTCAGGCGGGACGCGGGCATCACAGCTTGGCGTGCACGAGCTGCTGGGTGTAGGGGTGCAGCGGATCCTCGAGCACCTGATCCACCAGACCGACCTCCACCACCTGCCCGCCGCGCATGACCATCACGCGGTCGGCCAGGGTGCGGATTACGCCCAGATCGTGGGACACGATCACCATGGCTACGTCCAGTTCACGCCGCACGCGCCGCAGTGTGTCGAGCACCAGGGCCTGCACGCTGACATCCAGGCCGGTGGTGGGCTCGTCGAGCAGCAGCAGGGCGGGCCTGAGCGCGATGGCCTTGGCGAGCTGCACCCGCTGCTGCATACCGCCCGACAGCTCGATCGGAGGATCATCCAGCCGGGCCAGCGGAAACTCGGACGCGGCGAGCGACACCCGTCCGGCCTCGCGCAGCGCCGCGAAGGACCGCTCTCCCGCCAGCACCAGGCGCTCGGCGACATTCCCGGATGAGGTATGCCGCATGCGCAGGCCCAGGTACGGATTCTGGTACACGATCCCGATGTGCCGCACGCGCAGCTCACGCCGCTCGAAGCGCGACAGGCTCAGCAGGTCACGGCCAGCGTTGCCAGGAACGTCCAGGTGGTAGGTGCCCGCGTCGACGCCCTCCTCGAGGTTCAGGACGCGCAGCAGGCTGCTCTTGCCGCTGCCGCTCTCGCCCACGATGCCCAGCACCTCGCGGGGGTGCACGGTCACGTCCACGCCGGCGAGGGCCGTGACCGAACCATACGAGCGCGTGAGGCCACGCGCCCGCAGCACCGGCGGTGCGAGCATCAGCTGCGGCGCCAGCAGATCACCGGGAAGCTCAGCGGTCAAGGACGCCGTCATGGTAGAACCTCCCCTCGTCGTCGAAATAGGTGGCGCCTGGCGCGGTGGCCTCGCCCTGCTGACGTCGCAGCAGCGTCTCGCCGTAGCCGGCGTCGGACAGCTCGAAGCGCGAGCTGCCGTCGTCCTGGGGCAGCTCGTTCATGAACTTCTGCCGCGCCCCGGTGCGGAAGCACGCCTTGCCGGCCATGTCCTCGACCCGGTAGGGCACATCGTCGAATTGCAGGGGCCGCACGTCGGTATAGGGCGGCACGGCGTACAGCCGCTTCTCGCGTCCGGCCGAGAGAATCGTCAGGTGGGCGGCCTGGTGCAGTTTCGGCACGTCCCAGCGCGGAATGGGACTCGGGCTGATGACGTAGCGGCCGTGCACCAGCGCCGGGTAGCTCGCGCCCTGGATGATCCAGCCGTACTGCACCAGCTGCTCGTATAGGCCCAGCCACATCAGCCCGTAGTCGGCGTCGGCGTGCAGCTGCCGCGCGGCAGAGATGTCGCTCTCCACGGCGCGCAGCGGTTCGGGATCTGGCACCTGCAGCACCAGCACCTGCCCGGCGCGCAATACCTCTTCCGGTACGCGGTGGCGGGACTGGATCAGCGTGGCCTGGGTGGCGTCGGTGGTCGTGGGCACCCCGGTCATGCGGGCAATGAAGCGGCGCAGGTTCGCGGCGTTCACGGAGTCGTCGGCGCCCTGGTCGATCACCTTGACGGTGTCGTCCGGGCCGACCAGGGCGAGCGTGGCCTGGAGCCCGCCGGTGCCCCAGCCGCGCGCGATGGGCACCTCACGGCTCGCATACGGGATCTGGTGCCCCGGCAGCGCGACCGCCCTGAGCATGCTGCGGCGCAGCTCCCGCTTGGCCGACTCGTCCAGGAAGGCGTAGGTATGGTCTTGCCAGGGATGGGCGAGGTCAGCGAGGGTCGGCGTGGAAGGCGAGGCGCTGGTCATGCGCCGGCCTCCGCCGCGGTCCGGTTTACGGCGCCCGGATCGGCGCGCACCTGCCGCATGGCCTCCAGCGCCGACTGGAACGTCACGTAGTGCGGGAGTTTGAAGTGAATGCAGAAGCCTGAGGCCTCGACGCCCTCGGTGTGGTACAGCACGAATTCCGGCGTGTGGGCCGGATGGGTCGGGGCCCCGCTGTGCGCCTGCCGGTTCATGTTCATGTCCAGGGTGGCGGCGGCGATGGTCTTGACCTCGTTCCAGCCGAGTGTGGCGCTGAAGCCCAGGGCCAGCTCCGGGCGCGCGCCGTCGCCCGCGAACTCAGTGACGATCTCCGCCTGCGAGACCCGCACGCGGCCGGCGCTGAACACCGTGCCGGTGACCGGGTGGATCAGCTGGACGTCGGCGTACCCAAGACGGACTTCGTTCACCGTCGGGTGGATCAGGCCATACCCGCGCATGATCGAGTACCCCAGCGCGAGCGTACCGCCGGTGTCCGAGCGGGCGAGCCCCTGGAGCAGCTGGGCGCGGGGGGCGGGAAACAGCAGGGGCTCACGGGTCTGATCCGGGATCTGATCCGGGGAAACGTCCTCGGGTGTGACAGGGGGCAGCAGGCCCGCCGCGCGCTGCCAGTCGGCCAGGGCCGGGTAATGGCGCGGCGCCGGCGCGGCGGCAGCCTTTACGACCATATGTCGGGTTTCTCCGCGCTGGATCACGCCGAGGTCGAGCACCCGGTGGCTGTAGTCGAGCGTCGGGCCGAGCACTTGACCGCCAGGGATGTCCTTGAAGGCCGCCGAGATGCGCCGTACCGTCAGCACGCCACCCTGCTCGGTGATGCGGGCGTACGCGAGCCGGGGCTGGGTGGTGCGGTAGGCGCGCAGCAGCAGCGTCGCCTCGTAGAGGTCGCCGCCGGTCTGCGCCAGCGCCAGCGCCGCGAGCTCCGGCGCATACAGTGACGCTTCGCCCATCACGCGGTCGAGCAGGTAGGGCAGGGCGTCCTGCACGGCCTGCACCCGCGCCGGGGTCAGGGGGCCATTGAGCCCGTGGAAGAGGGCCTCGGCCTCGAGGATGGCGGCCTCTCCGCCCCGGGCGGCGACGTACGCCATTCAGTCCACCTCCACACGGGTGGTGCGTGGCAGGCCGGCGACCGCGTCTGGTGCCACCAGGAAGGCGTCCCAGCCCAGGGGGTACGACAGCGCGGCCAGCCGCTGCGTCCAGAAGGCCGGCGGCAGGCCGAGCGCGGCGCGGCGCACGCCGGAGATGCCGGGGCCCCGCAGGGTGACAGCGTCTCCCACGAAGGTCGTTCCGATGATCACGGTCGCGGCGCGCTGGGGTTCCAGGGGATCGCCGCGCCGCGCTTCGCGCAGGGCAGCCAGCGCGGCGTCATCGAGCACAGGAAAGAAGATGTAGTCGGCCTCGTGGGCCGGCAGCGGACGGGCGCCCGTATCGCCCAGGCGGGCGCGCAGGGCGGCGTCAGGCGTGTGGAAGCTGGTCTCCAGGTCGAGCAGCGTCTCGCCGATCAGCGCGAACGGGTCGTGGCCGGCAGGCAGCGCGATCACCTCGCCCGGACTGGAGAGGGCGGCCAGGAGGGCGCGGAAGGTCACCAGGGTGCGGGCGGCCATGGGCGTCTGGGTGGGCGCGGCGTGAACCGGGTGGACCGTCATCAGAAGGTCTCCATATGGACGCGGGTGGCCTCGACCTGACGCAGCAACGTGTCGGTGTCGTGATCCTGCTGCGCGGCGTGCTGAACCAGGAAGGGACGCAGCAGTCCCTCGAAGCCGCCGTGCTGCGCGGCCAGATCGAGCAGGGCGACGGCCAGCGCCTGCTCCAGGTCGCGGCCCAGGCACGCGCCGTAGCCCGTCAGGTTCGCCTGCCGCACGTGGCCCTCGGCGACCAGCACCTCGCCGAGGTGGAAGGGCGCGCCGCTCACCGTGTCGCGGTAGGGCAACATGACCAGTCCAGTGCGGTTGTGCACGACGTTCAGTGGGCCGTGACGCTGCAGATCCGGGAGGACCTGGTCGGCGAGCGCCTTGACTGCGTGGGCCGGGGCTGCCGCGAGCACGCTCAGCCAGCGGTGCTGATCCCAGGGGGCGGACATGGCCCCAGCCGTGGTGTCGTCGCTCATTTGCCCTCCTCGGCGCCACGCGGATCCGCTCCACCTGAATGGAACCCGGCCGCTGACGTTGCTCCCGAACGTAGGCGCGGCGGGTCAGCGGACCGTCACCGCGCGGTCAGGGCCGGGTCAAGGCGGTTCAGCGGCAGCGGCCGGAGGGAAACGCGCGCCGACAAGTCCACAGGCGTCTGGCGAGGGCAGGTGCCGTTGGGGAACACCTGACCGTCGGCTGATCGCCCGGTGACCTCGCACTGACGTTGGCCGCCTAGCGTGGCGAACGGTGAGGAGGCGACGATGATCGAAACCAGAGCGCTGCACGTGGCCTTCCGTGGCCGCCCCGCGCTACACGACGTGAGCGTGGCGTTCGGGGGAGGCTTCACGGCGATCATCGGGCCGAGCGGGGCGGGGAAGAGCACCCTGATGCGGGCCATGAACGGGCTCGTGCCCAGCACCTCAGGGCAGGTGCTCCTCCAGGGGGAGCCGCTGGGCCGGCGCCACAGCGCCGCGCTGCGTTCCCAGCAACGTCAGCTGGGCATGGTGTTTCAGCAGTTCAATCTGGTGCGCCGCCTCTCCGCGCTGGACAACGTGCTGCTGGGCCGCCTGGGCCTGCTCAACCCCCTGCTGGGCACGCTCGGCATCGTGCCGCGCGCTGAACGTGCCTACGCGCTGCACCTGCTCGACCGGGTCGGGCTGGCCGACCACGCCTGGAAGCGCGCGGATCAGCTGTCCGGCGGGCAGCAGCAGCGGGTCGGGGTGGCCCGCGCGCTGGCCCAGCAGCCGAAGATCATCCTCGCCGACGAACCGATCAGTGCCCTGGATCTGCGCAGCTCGCACGAGGTGATGACCATCCTGCAGGACATCCAGGAGCGCGACGGCATCGCCGTGATCGCCAACCTGCACTTCCTCGACACCGTCCGCACCTACGCGGGCCGGGTCGTTGCCCTCAAGGCCGGGCGGCTGGTCTTCGACGGTCATCCCGCACAGCTGGATCGCGACCTGATCCGCGATCTGTACGACCACGAGACTCCGCCCGTGCTCGAGGGCGCCGTCGCGGCGCCGAACCTGAGTTTCGCGCCTGCGTGATCCGCACACGGTGTTCCACTTCTGCACCACATCCCCCGTCGACCCTCAGATTCCCGTGCAACGTCACGCCCTGAGCGAAGGAGACTGACCATGAGCCACAAGATGCTGACCGCGCTCGCCCTTGCTGCCACCCTGCTCGGCACCGCCCACGCCCAGGACAAGATTGGATGGCCCACCGTCATCAACTTCGGTCTGATCCCGACCGAAGGCAGCTCGGCCGCCGAGGAACGCTTCAAGCCCCTGTTCGACTACATCGAGAAAAGCATGGGCGTTCCTGTCAAGGCCTACGTCGGCGCGGACTACGCGGCCGTGATCCTCGCCATGCAGAACAAGAAGCTCGACATCGGCTACTTCGGCCCCAAGAGCTACATCGAGGCGGCTGACCGTGCCGGCGCCGTGGCCCTGGTCAAGGACAACGCCATCAGCGGCGGCACCGGCTACAACTCCATCCTGATCAGCAAGGCGGGCGGCCCCATCAAGACCTTCGCGGACGCCAAGGGCATGGATTTCGCCTTCGTGGATCCGAACTCCACCAGCGGCTATCTCGTGCCCCTGTCGCACTTCCTGCTGGACCTCAAGGTGAAGCCCGAGGAGTACTTCAAGCGCGTGACCTTCGCCGGTTCGCATGAGAATGTCGTGCTGGGCGTCGCGAACGGCACCATTCCGATCGGCGCGACCAACAACCTCGACCTCGACCGCGCGGTCGAGAAGGGCGCAGTGAAGAAGAGCGACCTCACCGTCCTCTGGACGAGCAAGGTCATCCCCAGCGGCCCGATTGCCGTCCGCAAGGATCTGCCCGTCTCCTTCCAGAACGCGCTGAAGGCCGCGCTGCTGAAGTTCAACGATGCCAAGGGCCTCGAGCAGCTCCAGCTCAAGGGCTACGCCGCCGCCGCGGATGGCGATTACGATCCCATCCGCGATCTGAACAAGGTCACCCAGGCTGCCAAGAAGTAAGGTCCAGATACAGGCCGGATGCGCTGGGGACACGTTCCCAGCCGCCGGCCTGCCCTCAATGCCCCCTGATGAGGACTTCTGAATGCTGCAACCCCGTGTCCTGACCCCCACCCCACCGCCCGAGGTGCGCCGCCGCAGCCTGGGCCAGTTCATAGCCTGGGCTGCCGTGCTGCTCGTCGTCGGGCTGTCCTTCCAGGGGAGCGAGGTGAACCTGGGTTCGCTGCAGGGCGGCCTGGGCAACTCCTGGCGCTACATCTTCGGGGATCCCGCCCGGCCGCAGAGCGGCTTTTTCCCGCCGGACTTCTCGCGCTTCGGGATCTACCTGACGCAGATGCTGCTGACCGTGAAGATGGCGGTGCTCGGCACGGTCGGAGCGGTCGTGCTGTCGCTGCCGCTGGGCTTTCTCGCGGCGCGCAACACGTCGCCCAGCCCGCTGGCCTACCAGCTCACGCGGCGACTGCTCGACCTGCTGCGCGGCCTGAACGAGTTCGTGCTGGCGCTGATCTTCGTCGCGGCCGTGGGTCTCGGGCCGTTTCCGGGCATCCTGGCGCTGGTCTTCCACACGACCGGCATCCTCGGCAAGCTGTTTGCCGAGGGCATCGAGGACATCGACGAGGGGCAGGTCGAGGCCGTGCGGGCGACCGGCGCGCATCCCCTGCAGGTGCTGGGGCGCGGCGTGTGGCCGCAGATCGTGCCGCACGTCCTGTCGATGACCATGTACCGCTTCGAATCGAACGTCCGGGCCGCGACTGTGCTCGGTCTGGTCGGCGCCGGCGGCATCGGTTTCTACATCACAGAGGCCATCCGGGGCTTTGACACCCGCGCGGCGAGCGCGATCCTGATCATCATCCTGGCGAGCGTGTTCCTGATCGACTTCCTCAGCGCCAAGCTGCGCGAGCGGCTGCAATGACCGCGCTGACCACCGGCTGGATCGAGAACGCCCGGCTGATCCTGCCGGATGCCGTGATCGACGGCGGCGCCGTGCTGCTCGAAGACGGGGTCATCGCCGACCTGCGCGAGGGCGGCGCGCCGGCCCCGGCCCTGGACGCCCGCAGCATGACGCTGCTGCCCGGCCTGGTCGACCTGCATGGCGACATGATCGAACGCGAGCTGGAGCCGCGACCTGGCACCCGCTTCGACCACGATCTCGCCCTGATCGAACTCGACAAACGCCTCGCGGCGAGCGGCGTGACCACCGCCTTCGCCTCGCTGAGTTTCGCCGACGGTCTGGGCCTGCGCAGCGATTCGCGGGCCGAGGGCATGATCCGTGACCTCGCCCGCTACCGTTCAGAGCTGCTTGTCGATCATCGGGTTCATGCCCGCTACGAGGTGTCGAATACCGACGCCATGTTGCCCCTGCTGGCGCTGCTGGACGAGGGCCACGTCGATCTGGTCTCGCTGATGGATCACACGCCCGGGCAGGGGCAGTATCGGGACATGGAGACCTACGTCGCCTACACGGCCCGCTGGCTCGGCCGCCCGGCCGAGGAGGTGCGCGCCCTGGCCCACGCCCGACTGGACGCTGGCCCGGGTGAGATGTGGCACCTCGCCCAGGCCCTGTCGATCGCCGCCCATGAGCGCGGCGTTGCGCTCGCCTCGCACGACGACGACACCGCTGAGAAGGTGGCGCTGCTCGTCGCCCTCGGCGTGACCATCAGCGAGTTCCCGGTCACGCTGGAGGCCGCGGTAGACGCGACGGCCCGCGGGCTGAGTGTGTTCATGGGCGCGCCGAACGCGCTGCGCGGCACGTCGCACAGCGGCAACCTCTCAGCGCTCGACGCCCTGGAGGCCGGCGCGCTGCACGGTCTGGCGAGCGACTACTCGCCCATGGCCATGCTGCACGCCGCGTGGCGGGTGGCGCGTGAGGGCCGGTGCCCGTGGCCGGCGGCCATCGCGCTGGTGACGGACACGCCGGCCGCCGCGACCGGCCTGGGTGACCGGGGCCGCCTTGAGGTCGGCTGCCGAGCGGATCTGGTGCTCGTCGAAGAGACGCCGCGCCCCCGCGTGCGCATGACGGTCTGCGCGGGGCGGCCGGTCTACCACGACGGCGCGCTCGCTCCACAGCGCGTGCTGGCCGGCGGCTGAGTGGCATTCAGATGACGCTGGGGGTGCTGGAGCTGCTCCGGCAGGCCGGCGCGCTCCGGCAGGGCCATACGGTGCTGCAGGGCGGCGCCCATGCGGACGGCTGGATCGACAAGGGCCCGGTCATGCGCGATCCCGGCACGCTGGATGAGGTGGCCCTCCTGCAGGCTGGGCAACTGCGTGGCGCGTGGCCGGACGCGACGCTCCTAGTGGGTGTGCCGGAGTGCGGCGCGGTGCTCGCGGCCTTTGTCGCGCGGCATCTGCGCCTGCCGGTGGCCTTCGTGCGTGTCGGCGAGGCGCCGGCATGGCACCGCATGCACGTCCCCGTGGCGCCGCAGCGTGTGGTGATCGTCGAGGATCTGATCGGCACCGGGCGGGGCGTCCGGACGGCTGCCGCGTTCCTGGAGGGCGAGGGTCACACGGTGCTGGGCGTCAGCGCGTGGATCAACCGCGCCGATCTGTCGCCCCTGGCCAGCCAGACCCTTGCGGCGACCCCCTATCCAGGCGTCCCTGAGAACCGCTGCCTGCACTGTGCTCAGGGAGCGCAGGTCGCCTTCCGAGGGGTGCGCGAGTAGGCGGGTCGCGCCCCCCGACCATGACCACACACATGTCCTCATCTGCTACATGTGAGGCAGATGGCACGGTACAGGTACGAACCAGTTCAGGTTCTGGACATGGAGGCTCTTTCGGAGCGGCGCGTACGCATCAGCGTCATGCTGTCCACGCACCTGCAACCCGGCGATGAGCTGGATCTCACGCCGTACGGTCTGTGGCGCGTCATCGAGCTTGAGGGCGATCCCTCACCGGCCGTCACCACCGTCCTCGCCGTCATGGACGACGGGCACGTGGCGCTCGCGGATGCAGGTGGTGGACTGAACATCCTCGACCGAAACCTTAACGTCATGCACCATTACGGCGGGAACAACTGAAAGAGTCATTTGAGGAGATCGAGGATTCTGGCGTCGTCCATCGGTACGTGAGGCCAGGTGATCGACACGCCAGGACTGGCCAGTGGAAGTGTGACCGTCCGCCGCACGCAGAGAGGTCGTTCCTCAGCGGCCTATGTCCGATTCACCTGGCGCCATGAAGAGTGTCCGGTACGCCGTGCCGAGAATCCACAGGCGCGGATCGAGCGGGCTCTGGGCGTGGCATTCCGCATAACGCACCATGGTCAGGAAAGCCCGCTGAACCTCTGATTCGACAGGAGTCGTGCCTACCCTGAATGCCAGCGTATAACGGCGGTGCAGTTCCCGAAGTGCGTCCTCATCGTGACCGCCAGCGCACGCAGCACGACGGCGTCCGTCGCTCCGCCCCAGCGGGTTGGATCTGGGGCGGCCGACATCATGATCCGAGGGTACTGCGCGTCCAGTCCAGGTGGACGTGGAACCCCACAAGGGTGGAGAAGCCATTCATTGTTGTCCCAGGAACCCGGCCACACCGAGGGCTGTCCCAACAGGAACACGCCGCCCTGGAATGCCGGTGGCGATCACCGCTCTCATTGCGTACCTCCTGCGAACCGCAGAGCGGATCTGCGCCCTCTCACACGGATCACCTCCTGTGTCCGCAGTACGCTGCGGGCACCCGTGGTGACCCCTCCTCGCGCCCTTCCTGACCTCTCCCTGCTCCAGGAGCTGGCCGACCCGATCGTTCTGATCGATGCGGCCGGTTCCCTGACGTTCATTAATGCCCCGGCAGCCGCGCTGTTGGGGGGCGGGGCCGCTGACCTGCTGGGCCGAACCCTGTCAGAGATGCTCCCGCAGGCTGGAACGGCCCTCGAAGGAACCCAGGCGCCCTCTGGCCCTATTGGTGTGCCGCCCTTTGAGGTCGGTGAACTGGCCTCCGGGCGCTGGTGGGCCGGCCGCGCTTCGCCCCATGCGGGCGGGCTGCTGGTGCATTTCTGGGACGTCACCGAGCGCCATACCGCGCAGCGCCGGCGCGACGTCCTGTTGAGTGTGACGCTGGCGCTGGGGGAGGTCACCGGCGTTGACGAGGTGGTGAGCACGGCCCTGGCCGCTGGCCTGCCGGCCGTGGGGGCGGCCGCAGGTGCCGTGCTGCGCCGGACTGGGGATGGGGAGGCCCTTGAACTGATCGGAGCCCGAGGCTATCCGGAGACCCTGCTGAACGCCTGGCGGACGGTACCGCTGAGTTCCCCATTGCCGGCCCTGGACGCGTGGCGCGAGGAGGCACCCGTCTACCTCACCGCGCATGACCTGTCCGTTCGCTCCGCAACGCTCCTGGGCCACACGCGGCCCACCACCCACGCCCTCGCGGCCCTGCCCCTGCGCGCCGAAGGCGCACTGCTGGGAATCCTGGCGCTGTCCTTTGACACCGAGCGCACGTTCGACCCCGCGGAGCGGGACTTCATGCAGTTGCTCGCGGGCCAGGTCGCCCAGGCCCTGGGACGGGCCCAGACCCTCGCGGCGCGCGACGCCGCCCTCACCACGCTCGAACGTGAGCGCACGCAGCTGTCCGCCATCCTGGATCAGATGCCGGTGGCCCTGTGGGTGGCGGAATTGCCCAGCGGCCGCCTGATTGGGGGCAATGCGGCCATCCACGAGGCGCTCGGGCTGGACTTCCTCCCCGCCGACAGCATCGACGGCTACACCCAATACCGCGGCCTGCATTCAGACGGCCGGCCGTACGCCGCCCACGAGTGGCCCATTGCTCGCACCATCCAGAGCGGGGAGACCATTGCGGGGGAAGAGATCGAGATGCACCGTGCAGACGGCACCCGGGTACGCGTGCGCTTCGCCTCCGCGCCCATCCTGAATGCGCAGGGTGAACCCGAACTCGCGGTGGTGAGTGGGATGGACGTGACGGCGCTGCACGACCTGAGCGTGACCCTGGAAGCCCGGGTGGCCGAGCGGACGGCGGGCCTGGACGCGTTCGTGCAGTTCACCGAACGGTCGGCGGCCACCACGACGGTGGATCAGCTGGCCCGGGCCGCCCTGTCGGTCATGCGCGCCACGCTCGGGAACGTCAGCGTCGCCTACTACGAGCTGGAAGGCGGGTTGTGGCGGGCCCGGGTGTTGTCGGAGGATTTCGCGCCTGCCCTGGCAGAGCTCGTGCGCCATGGACTTGCCCGCGAAACCCCTGGGTTCGACGAGGCGGCCCGGACGGGCGATGCGGTGTTCATCTCGAACTGGGATGAGGCACAGGGCATCGGGCACACTGAGGGATACGGCGCCGGAGCGTTCTATCCCTGTGCAGTGGGGAGCGAACTCCTGGGCATGCTGGCCGTCGGCACCCGAGCGGGCACAGACTTCACGGCGCGCGAGCGCGCCGTGATCCGCGCCCTGGGTCGATCCCTCACCCTGGCGCTGGAGCGCGCGCGGACAGGCGCGCTGATCGCACAGCAACGCGATGAACTCGACTCGCGGGCTCACGCGCTCAGCGTCGCCAACGAAGACCTGGACGCGTTTGCTTACTCGGTCTCCCACGATCTGCGGACGCCGCTGCGCCACATCGTGGGCTTTCAGGAGCTTTTGACCAAAACCATTGGTACGACTCTGGCGCCAAAGCCAGCCCGCTACCTGCAGCTGATCGGTAACGCGGCGGCCCAGATGGACACGCTGATCGACGCCCTGCTCAATCTGGCCCGCACCTCACAGCACCCTCTACGGCTCCAGGCCGTGGATCTGGGGCACCTGGTACGCACCGTTCAGGAGGATCTGGCGGTGGACACCCAGAACCGGGTGGTCTCCTGGGCTGTCTCGCCCCTGCCGGTGGTGCCTGGCGATGCTGCGTTGCTGCGCCTGGTGATGAGCAACCTGCTCGGGAACGCCTTGAAATACAGCCGTCGGGAGGAGCAGGCGCATATCGAGGTGTGGGCTGAGGAACGTGCAGAAATGTGGGTCGTCAGCGTGCGGGACAACGGTGCCGGCTTCGACCCGCAGTATCAGGACAGACTGTTCGGTGTGTTCCAGCGCCTGCATCGCCCGGACGAGTTTGAGGGCACGGGTGTCGGTCTGGCCACGGTGCGCCGGATCGTTCAACGTCACGGGGGCGAGGTATGGGCGACCGCCGCAGTGGGACAGGGCGCCACGTTCGCCTTTACCCTTCCCAAAGCGTAGGGATGGATCAGATGTTGGTCGTGCTGGTCGCCTACGGCATGTACCGGCTGTGGTCAGACCTGGGTGTGATGTCGCAGGGGGTGCATGGGCCTCCTACACTGCACCATGCACCCCCTGCTGGAACACGCCGTTCACGCGGATCGGGAAGACCACGCGGCCGGTCATCGGGCTGGCACACCGGCGTACGAACAGATGAGGGAGCGCGACGGTACCCGCCGCGCCCTCGTGCACTCCCTCCTCACGACAGGTGTTCTCCAGAGTGCCGAGGACTTCTATGGGGCGGCCCGCCTGTTCCAGCACGGCGATGACCCCGCCGAGTTTGAGCAGGCCCATCAGCTGGCCCTCAAGGCCGCTGACCTCGGGCATCCGGACGCGAGATGGCTGGCAGCGGCCGCGCTTGACCGCTGGCTGGTGGTGCAGGGCCAACCGCAGCGCTACGGGACGCAGTATCTGAGTGATGGGGTGCGTCAGCGCTTGATGGACGTGGATCCGGCCACCACGGATGAGGAGCGCGCGCGTTGGAATGTGCCGCCCCTGGCCGAGCAGCGCCGCAAGGCCGCGGAGGCCACCCGGAACCACCCGCCCATTGCGTTGCCTCCGCATCTGCCGGACTGGTACCAGCAGGCGCTGGAGCGCTGGCAGGAGGCCGACGCGGCAGAAGAAAAGGACAATGCGGCCGGTGATGGGTCTGGGCCGGACTCCAAGGCTCGTAAGGAACCTTGAGGGGTGGGGATGACCTGCCCTGACGAGGGTCAGGGCGATAGGCTGGGGAATGACACGTGATTCCGAGGTTCGCAGGCGGTACGAAGACCTGGTGAAATCCGCCGTGGCAGGGCGCGCCGCAATGGCCGCCCAACAGGAATTGATGAGGGTACTCCATGAGCGGGGCCTCCTGGGGCCGGATGACGTCAACCGCGTGGAAACCGTGCGCAGAACCGAATTCGACCGGTTCGTGAGTCTGGTCTTGGACGGCCCTGGAGAAGGAATGAATTGACAGGCACCTGCGGATCCGCTTCTAAGAGCCTGAGGACAGAATTGCCGCGGTTAGGCTGCAGATGTGATCGAACACCTCGTCCCTGACGACCTGTGGGCGCTGATCGCGCCGCTGTTCCC
>NZ_JACHFK010000022.1 GCF_014201805.1 Deinococcus metalli
GCGTGTGCGCGATGGCCTTTGGCCCTGGGCTGACCGTGGAATCTGGTCTGATGACCAAACTCACCGGACTGGCGTGAGGGTGATCGACCTGTCCCAGCGGTTCTGGCAACTTAACCTCAGTGGGGTCAGAACCGCGCAGCAGGCGGCTTGAGAATCAAGCCGCCTGCTGCAGTGCCTCTTTCCAGAGACGGAGCGCCTCGGTTTGGTTCCGCCGGCGAAGGTCGGCGGGAACGGTCGTGCGGGTGCGGCGGTACAGGTTCGAGACTCGGGCATGCAGAGCAAGGAACTCTTGCGTTCGCCGTCGTCGTTTGAAGCCCAGTTGGCTTCGCTCCTGCTGCCGTGTGGGTCGATGCGATTGCTCGACAAGATTGTTGCAACGGGCTGCGGCAACGACCTGAACGTGCTCCACGTCGTGGAGCACGGGAAGTTCCCGAATGGCGGCCCCATAGTTGCAGAGCTTGTCGGTGTGGATGACCTCTGGAACCTCGTACTCACTGAGCAGCTGCGTGAAGAAGGATCTCGCTGCCTGGGTGTCGCGGTGTTGCTGAAGAAGGATGTCGAGCACGGTGCCATCCTCATCGACGGCTCTCCAGAGCCAGTGCCTCGCTCCACCGACCTCAACGCACACCTCGTCCAAGAACCACCGCGAACCCCGCCGGGGTTCGCGGTGACGCAGCTCTTCGGTCAGCAGCGGAGCAAACTTGATGTTCCACTGGCGCAGGGTTTCGTGGCTGACCTGGAGGCCGCGCTCGTGCAGCAGTTCCTGCACGTCTCTCTGGCTGAGAGGGAAGCGGTGGTAGAGCCGGAGCGCGTAGCCGATCACGCTGAGGGGAAAACGGTGGCGGTAGGGCTTCCGGTCAGTCACGTCCTGGCAGCCTACCGAGCTTAAGTTGCCAGAACCCTACGCACTGGTAGCGCGCCTGCGGGACCAGGGCCTGACGCCGGTGGAGGTCGCCCGTGCCGGCCATGCGGAAGGCTTCGATCTCCTGCAGGTCATGGGCCTCGTGCGAGCGGTCTGCGGCGCATCGATCGTGGAGGCCAAGGACGCCGCGATGCAGGCGGTGTATGGTCAGACCCTCGACGAGTACCAGGAGGAGTTGGCGGCCTGGATGATGGCCGACGCACCACACGACTGATCGCCGATGTCAGGGAGCGGTTGACGCAGAGAATGTGATCGCAGGTGCGAGCCAAGGTTGTTCGTCCGTTGGTCCTGCCGCAGAACGAGGTTGCCCGGGTTGCAGGGCGCGCCCGCACGGTCAGCATCAGGGCATCTGGGAAGAGCAGAACCCTGGTCCCGTCTTATCCTTCACCAACCTCTACCACCAGGCCACGTCCGTCTGGAGCGTCGGAATTGTGTAAGAAGGCAAATCCATACTGAGATCAGCTGACCGACAGGCGTACACGCCTCCACCTTCCTTTTGTTCCCCGCCCACGCGAAGGTCTCCCGTGTTTCAAAGATGAATCACCCTACGCCAGCGCACACGCCACTTCCTCTTCAGGGAGGACCGGGGCAGCTGGACGCCGATCCTATTGAGGCTCCGGCGGCGGACGGCCCGGTTCCCGAAGCGGCGGCAGGCCGGGTCCAGGCGCTGCTGGAGGAGGCCGAGGCTGCCGTCGTCGGTGAGGAGTACGAGCGCGTGGCTGGGCTGACGGCCGAGATCCGTTCGCTGCTGGGCAGCACGCCTTCTGGCGACCTCGCGCAGGCCTACAACCTGCAGGCCATGACGCACTTCATGCACGGCCAGTACCGGGAAGCCAGCGCGGCGGCGCTGCATGAAGCCGCGATCCGGGAGACGATCGGGGATCACGAGGGCCTGGCCAAATGCCTCAACAATCTGGGGCTAATCCACATTGAACTGGGTGACCTGCCCACCGCGCTGGAGCATTTGACGCGCTGTTTCATGTACATCCAAACCTGCCCGGAACCCCTTGAGAATCTGGCGTGCGCATGTCAGATCAACATCGGCAACGTCCACCAGATCATGCGCAATGCGGTGCTTGCGGCCGACGCCTACCGGCAGGGCATAGAAGCGGCCCGGCGTGCCGCACACGTCGGCAATGAAATTGCGGGATTGACTGGCCTGGGCCTCCTGGCCAACGATGGTCTGGAGTACCGGGACGCTCTCCGGAGCCTGTCTCAGGCGCTGTCGCTGGCACGTTCGCACACCCGCCGCTACGATGAGGCCGAGATTCTCGATGCCCTGGGGCAGACCTACGTTGGCCTCGGCCAACATGACCTGGCTCTGGAAACCTTCGGGCAGGCGCTGTGGCTCGCCGAGGATCTGGGGGCGCTGCCCAGCGAGCAGAACACGAGGTTTCACCTGGCGCGGCTGTACGTGGCAATGGGCCAGCCGGAAGCGGCGGTGTCGCAGTTTCGGGGAGCGCTGGCCTGCGCAGAGCGGAGTGGCAGCGAGCGGCTCGCCCTTGATATCCATGAGGAGCTGGGCGGCGCGCTTCAGGCACTGGGACGCCACGAGGCCGCGAATGTCCACCTGGGGGCAGCGCTGACCCTCGAACGCGCCCTGAAGGACCGCAGTTCCCAGGAGATCATTCAGAACCTCACCACGCACCTCGAGGTCGAACGGGCTCGGCATCAGGCTGACACGTACCGCCTGCTCAACCAAACCTCCGAGAGCGCCCGGGCCGAGGCAGAGGGGCTCGTCCGGGCGCGCACGGCAGACCTGGAGGCTGCGCAACTCGACATTATCGAGCGGCTGTCCATCGCCGGCGAGTACCGGGACGACAAGACCGGCGCGCATACCGAGCGGGTCTCCACCTACGCCGCGTCACTCGCAGCGTGCCTCGGGCTGCCCTCCGAGGAAGTGGAACTGATTCGGCTGGCGGCACGGCTTCACGACATCGGAAAGATCGGGGTGCCGGACTCCGTGCTCCTCAAGACCGGAACGCTGACCAGCGAGGAATACAGCATCATGAAGCACCACACGACCATCGGGGCGCGGGTGCTTGAGGGGGGTCAATCGGCCCTGATGCGGCTGGCCGAGGAGATCGCGCTGACCCATCACGAGCGCTGGGACGGGAGCGGATACCCGGCCGGGCTGAGCGGCGAACGAATCCCGCTCTCGGGGCGGATCGTCGCCATCGCGGACGTGTGGGACGCCCTGACCACGGAACGGCCGTACAAGGCCGCGTGGACGCGTGAGGATGCGTGGCGGGAACTGTCCGCCCAGGCTGGGGCCCAGTTCGATCCCTATCTGGTCGAGGTGTTCCTGGGCATGGTGGCCGGCACCCTCAACGCAGGGACGGAGCCCCCACCCGTGGCGGAGGCCAACCACATCCAGGCGGCCGCCGACGCAGAGCGCGACCTGCCCACGCATGCCGTGCAGCACGTGACGGCCCTGAACGACGCGGCGTGGGAGGCGCGGCGCGCGGATCCGCTCCAGAGCGTCCGGATTGCGCACGAAGCTTACCTCATCTCTGAGCAGCACGGCTACGCGGTGGGGCAGGGCTACGCCCTACGAACCCTGGGCTTCCACGACATCGGCGCGTCCTCTTTCCGCGACGCGCTTGACCGGTTTGACCGCGCGATCGGAATCGCTCGTGCTGCCGCCGTTCCGGTGCTGGAGCGAGACTGTCTGAACCTGCTAGGCAACGTCTACCGCAGCATCTACAACACCGAGCGCGCCATGACCTGCCTGCTGCAGAGCATTGAGCTGTCCCGCACGCTGGGCGACCTTGCGGGTGAGGCGCATGCGCTGATGAACCTGGGGGTGATTGCCGCGTCACGGCTCAAGGACAAGCAGCATGCCTTGTCGTATTACCAGCAGGCCTACGCGGTGCTGGAGACAGCGGCCAACCGCGGTGGTCAGGTGGCGTGCCTGTACAGCATGGCAGACGCCTTTCAGGAACTGGGACAGTTTACGCAGGCGCAGGACTACGGCCGGCGCGGGGCGACCCTAGGTCAGAACCTGGGTGACACGCTGCATCACGCGCTCTCTCTGTCGGTCGTCGCCCGGGCTCTGGACGCCCAATCGTCCCACCACGACGCCGAGCCGGTGCACCGGGAGGCCCTCGAGTTGATGCGGCGCCTGGACTCCGAGATGCCGGAACCCACCGCGTGGATCCAGCTGTACTACGGCACTCACCTCGCAGCGACCGGCGCACTGGACGAGGCGCAAGCAGAGTACGAGCGGGTTTTGGCCGGCTGCACAGCGTTCGATCTGAAGGAACTCGCCGTGCTCGCGCACCAGGAGCTGACCCAGGTGCACAAGCGCCGGGGCGATTTGGAGGCGGCCATGCACCACCTGGAGGCCGAGCGCGCGCTCCAGCAGGTGATCTTCGAGCAGGAAGCAGCCGAAAAGACGCGTGGACTGATGTTCCAGTACGAGGTGGAGCGCGCGGAATCAGAGGCGGCGCTGTACAAGGTGCGGTCCGTGGAACTCGCGAGCGCCAACGTCGCGCTGGAGCAGGCCAACCGTGAGAAGAGCGCGCTGGTCGCTGCCCTGCAGGAGCAATCGATGCTGCTCGAGCGGCAGCTGCGCGAGGACAGCCTGACCGGGGTGTACAACCGCCGTCATATCGAGCAGATCCTGTCACGCGAGTTCGAGGACCACCGCGCGGGCGGCCAGGCCATGTCGCTGATCATGCTGGACGTCGACCACTTCAAACAGGTGAACGACACGTTTTCGCACCTGGTCGGTGATGATGTGCTGCGCCGGATGGGCGCGCTGCTGCTGGCCACCGGCCGAAGCCAAAACTCGTCGGGCCGCTACGGTGGCGAGGAATTCGTTGTGGTGCTGCCCGACATGGCGCTCGTTGAGGCGGTCGCCGTCGCCGAACGTCTGCGGCTGGATGTCGAAGCCCACGCGTGGCAGGAGGTCGCCGCAGGCCTGCGGATCACGGTGTCGTTGGGCGTGGCGTCCAGTGAGGGGCTCGAGAACTTCGAGCGCCTGGTCGGCCGCGCAGACGAGAAGCTGTACGAGGCCAAGAGACAGCGCAACCGGGTCGCCTGCTGACCGGCGGGGGCCGTTGCCACGTCAGGTGCGCCACCACGGTTCCACTCCAATCTCATTCCCAGCGCATGAAGGCCAAGTGGCGTGACTCCCGTAATCAGCAGCAAAAAGAGGGGTGGGGAGCCCCATCCCCTCGCCGGACTGATCGGGCAGGGCGGCTAGAGGCCGCCCCGTTGACCTCAAAACCTGCCACACCACCTCAACCGGGCTGATGCCAGCGGTGGAGCGGTTTGTCGTGAGCTATCAGGACGGTTTCACCCGCGCCACTCAGACCAACGTGTCGCCTTCCTTCAGCACGCCTGCTGAATTGGTTCCTATGTGCTGTTGAGCCCGTCTCTCAGCACTGGGGGAGTGGACGCGTCCAGTCCCCATTCATGGAGAAGGTGGAGTTTTCCGCAAACCCTTTAGGTCGCTGCTTCGGCAGGGTTATGTCAGAGCCACGCCTGCACCATGTTGAACAATTCACAGGGTCATGTTCATTGCGTCCACCTCCCCACCCTGGAACGACCAGTTCACAAGGAGCGCGCATGACCCCTAATTCCCTGAGAACTCCGGCTTTCGCTGCCCTGCTCACGTTGGGCCTCCTGTCGGCCTGCGGGTCGGTCACCGGCCGCCCGGACGCCGCGTCGGGCCACGCCCTGAGCGCCCAGGCCACCCTGATTACGGACCTGCCCAAGAACTACAAGTACCTGCACACCCTGACGATCCCCACGGCGGTGACTGCCGCCGCCCTGTTGAAGATGTACGGCGGCTACATGGTGGCTTTCCACCCGGAGCTCGGCACCGCCATCATCGCCAACAACAACGCGACCAAAGGGAGCTACGACGGTACGACCGTGGAGCTCAGTACGAGGTCGTACAGGGTCTCGGAACTCGGCTTCAGCACATGGGCGACGGGTTTCGGCACGTGGGCCAGCGGGTACAGCACGTGGGCGAGTGGATACAGCACGTGGGCGAGCGGCACCACCGGCAGCGGCTCGGCCACCACCTTCACCGAGAACGTCCCGCTGTGGAACATGATCAAACTTAGCGAGGCGCAGTCCCTGGTCCCGGAACTCGGCAGCGGCATCAAGGTCGCCGTGATCGACAGCGGCATCGACCTGAACCACCCGGCGTTCAACGGGAAGCTGGACACCAGCAACGCCAAGGACTACATCGACGGCGACGGGGTGCCGCAGGAAGTGAACGCGAACACCACCGGTGGGTACTCGGACGGGTACGGGCACGGCACGGCGGCCGCCAGCGTGCTGCTGCAGGTCGCACCCAAGGTCACGATCCTGCCGATCCGCGCGCTTGACGCGAACGGCCTCGGGGACACCAGCACGATCGCGTCGGCAGTCGATTACGCCGTGAGCAAGGGCGCTCGGGTCATCAACCTCAGCCTGGGCAGCACCACGTACTCCGACGCGCTGAACACCTCCATCAAGAACGCCGTCTCCAAGGGTGTCGCCGTGATCTGTGCCGCCGGCAACTCGGGCGACACCAGGGTGCTCTACCCGGCCTACTCGGCCGACACCACGGGTATCGTGGGCAACGGCTCGGTCGGCGTCGGCAGCGTGAGCAGCACCTTCCTGAAGTCGTCGTTCAGCACCTACGGTCCCAACCTGGAGATGACCGCGCCCGGCGAGAACGTCATCGCCGCCTTCCCCGGCTCGCAGACGGTCAGCGTAACCGGCACGTCGTTCTCCACGCCGGTGGTGTCCGGCATCGTGGCGCTGGCGCTCTCGACCGGCATGAACGTCTCCACTGCCAGCAGCCTGAACACCCTGCTCACCAACCTCAACAAGACGGCGACGCCCGCAAGCGACCCTTCGTACCTGACCGCCCTCGGCTACGGCACGATCAACGCCTACACCTTCATTCACCTGTACCGCTGAGGACCTGGACCATGAAACCATTCAGTTCCCTGCTGCTGGCCACCACCGTCACCCTGCTGGCGGCGTGCAATGCCACCCCGACCACACCGATCTCCCTGCACCCGCAGGCCCTGTCCGACACCATCAAGGACGCCGAAACCAGCGGCCGCATCGGCGCGTGGGTGCGCGGACGCATCGCCGCGTGGGTCCGGGGACAAGTTGCCAGCACCCGGCCAGACGGCGTCTCGAATACCTTCACTGAGAACATGCCTGCGTGGAACCTCATCCACCTGAAGGAAGCTCAAGCACTCGCCCCCAACCTCGGCCAGGGCGTCGTGGTGGCCGTGGTCGACACCGGCATCGACCTCGCCCATCCCGCCTTCCAGGGCCACCTCAGCGATCCGTCCACGTGGCGGGACGTCGTGAACCAGGATGCCGATCCGAGCGAGATGCCCACGGCGTACAACGCCGATTATGGCCACGGCACGGCCGTGGCGGGCGTCATCCTCCAGATTGCTCCGAACGCCCGCATCATGCCGGTGCGCGCCATGACCGCCGACGGCTCTGGACTGGTGACCGACCTGGCGGCCGGCGTCGACTGGGCCGCCTCGCACGGCGCGCAGGTGATCAACGTATCGGCCGCGTCCGGCGTGGACACCGCGTTGAGCGACGCGATCATCCGTGCCACCGCCAAGGGTATCTACGTAACCATGGCCGCCGGGAACGACGCCACCAACCGGGTCTCGTATCCGGGACGCCGCGCGGTGCAGGACACCGGCGCCTTGGGCCAGTACGCCATGAACGCCGGCGCCGTGAACGCCGACCGCACGCTGGCGTCGTGGTCGAACTACGGCAACCTGCTGGAACTGTCGGCGCCGGGAGTGGACATCGCCACCCCACTGCCCGGCGGGGGCTACGGCTTGGCGTCTGGCACGTCCTTTTCCACGCCGGTGCTGAGCGGTACGCTGGCGCTGGCGCTGGGTCAGCCCTACAAGACGGCGTACAAAGGCCAACTGGCGGCGCAGATGGACAAGACCGGCTCAGATCTCGCGCCGTACAACCGGAGCCTGTACGTGGGGGCGATGAACCCTCTGGGATCCGGCCTGCTCGACGCGGGAGCGTTCCTCAAGAGCATCCAGTAGCCCATGCCGGGTGTACGGGTGGCTTGCGCCGGCAATGAGGAGCGTCTGGTCAATGTGCGGAACGGATGAGCCAGCAGGAGAGCCGATTGGCTCTCCTGCTGGCTTTTGGCACGCGACATACCGTGGTAAAGAGGAGCTGAGGGTGTCGCTAGATTGGCGTGCGCTACGGAAGATTTTTCATCTAATTGGGCTTAGGTGAGAGAGTGGACAGCTACATGTGTTTCGCGTGACGCCGTCTTAAGCAGACATGGACGGCACGCTCTGAAGCGGCAGTATATGCGTCAATTAGGGTTGCCACAGGCGTTCTGTCCAAGTCAGTACGGTGCCCACCATGGGCAGCCGTAGGGACGTATGGACCACTGAACTGGTGGTCCTCTCGGTGGTTCAGGCCGCAGTAGGGCGGGCTATCACGGCCGTACAACTTGGACAGGTGGGGGACGCCACACTGGTCGAGCGCCTAATTGAAGCCGTATCAGACGGGCATGAGAATGCAATTCAACAACTGCTGGCTATGGGCTTTTCGCAGGAGGTCATCGCGGAAGTGCTGCACCGGCACGACTTGACGCTTCCGGCGACGCTTAACCGCCTCTTGCCGCTTCCTGGACTTTGAGCCCTTCATCTGATCCCCTAGCTGCACAGAACGGCCCAGGAAGGGCAGCACCACCAGCCTGGACAAGATAGGCCAGACCTGGTCCTCGCGAGGGTTCTACGGCTGTTTCGTGGCCATCTCTGCCTGGGCAGCCACGGATCATCTCATTGCCCAGTTGTGCCGTCAGCAGGGTCAACATGGCCAGGCCGTGGACCCACATGCTCCGCGCGCCGGGGCTGCCGCATTCCTGGGCCAGTGCCAGCGCCACATCCGGAGAGATCGGACGGCCCTCGAAGCTGAACCCCAGCTGGACCCCCGACGGCAGATTCACCAGCGGGTACAGGCCCGGCGGATCCTTGGCGAGAGCGGCCATGATCGCCGGCTTCTTCAATAGGCGGCTCCCGGCCTGCGCCGCGTTGCTCTCCAGGTACCCGGCCTCGATCGCGGCACGCGTCGCGTTCCTGTGCTGCTGGTACCCCAGGAGGAAGCGCGCGTGCTGCGGCTTCAGGCTCATGACTCCACAGCAGCGATCGCGGCCCGCGCAGCGCAGATCGAATTCATCCATCAGTAAGTCGAGAACGACGCACTGTTGCCCTTCTACGTCCATGAGAGCGGGCATGCGCCCAGAGTGCGAAGCGCCCGCCCAGCACGTCAGGCCAGATGGGCAAAACGGGAAGAACAGGGGGTTGTGAGCGAATGTGAGCTGACCCGGCGTCCTCACAAGGTGTAAGGTGATCGTAGCCAATCACACGAATCGGGGGGTTTGTATGAAAGGAAACGCCGTTGCCGTCGCCTTCGTCGCCATCGCCGCTACCGCCTGTGGCCGCACCGACCTCGCGGTTCAGCCGGCCCCGTCGGCCCTGAGTGCTCTGGGAGTCAACAACGTCCAGATCTCGGGAACCGGGGCCTTCGTCGCTATCGGGAGCACCTGCCCGCTCTTTCCCGGCTTTGAAGACTACCCGCCGCTTCTTCTGAGTGGCAGTCTGCAGGGCTGCTGGTACACGGATATCGACTCCATCAAGACGACGCCGAGCGGTGTCTACCTGGAAACCGGTCGGGAGGTCTTCGTCGGCACCCTGAATGGTGGACCGAGCGGTACGTTCACGACGGGCTACCGATTCGAGGGCAAGTTTGCTCCCGACGGCACGGAACTCCATGGCCGGTGCGAGCACCCCATCGTGGCGGGCAGTGGCACCGGCGGGTTCGCGGTGGCCACCGGGCGCGTCGACTTCAAGGACATCGTGACTGACCCAGCCAACATTTACTACGTCTACCGGGGTCATATCAGTCTTGGCCTCCCCGGAGGTTCTTTAGCCCCAACGGGCACCACTGCGTCAGCAGGAACGACAGGAACGGAGCTGCAGCCCCTGGTGAAGTGCTGAAGACCCGACGCTGAAGGGGTCATGCTCAGCAGACGTGTTCAGGGGCACGGGAATCCGTGAACGGTGCGAGCATCTCCTAGTGGCGGGCAGTGAAACCAGCGGGTTCGCGGTGGCCACTGCCCGCCTCGACTTCAAGGACATCGTGGCGGTCGGAACCCACATCTACCGGGGTCACATCAGTCTGCGGTGACTGATGGGCTCGCGGCTGCCGGGGGCGTCATCGGTGCAGCATTCACGCTGGAGCGCAGCACGACTTCGGGCGGAAGTATCGAAAGCGCCACGGCACGGTTGTTACGACCAGGACTCGGTGCATAAGGTTTACCAGGAGCGAATAACGCTCTAGATTGAAGAAATCAAGCCGGCCTCCGGGCCGTCTGCTTCGTTGACGAGCGGTCAATGTAACAACCGCTTCAGGACTTTCGGAGGCCTCGACCGAGAGGATAGATCGTCGCTGACCTGGCTCAGCGACGATCAGTCAGGGAAGGATCCTGAGACAACGTCAAGCACGCTTGCCCAAGTAAAGCTCTTAGCTCCGCGCCGCGACCGCATCAAGGTTGCGCCGTGCCAGCGTCCGCAGCTCCGCGCGGCACCGCGGGCGGGGCACCATGGGCGCCGGCGGGCGCGCTCGTGCGCTGTCTCCCCTTCCCCACTGAGCAGACCGCAGGAGTCTTCGGCAGCCGCGGCCACCCACTTGAGGTACGCGTGCGGGGCCGCGCAGAGCTCAGCGGCGTGGAGTGCGGCCGGCGGCATCGGGATCACTGAGCGCGCAGCGACAGCGCGCCCTGGGTCGCCCCGCTCACCACACGGAAGGGTCCGGGGGAAATCCGGGATGGGCATCCAAACGGATCGCGCCGCGCAGACCCAGGGTAGTCTGCGCGCCGCGGGATCCAGGATTCAGGGCAGCAGCACACTCAGACCGGCCGGGGTCGCGGACTGTCCCACCCCATAGCCCCACACCACGACCGTACCGTCACTCCTCAGCGCCAGGGTGTGGGTGTTCCCCGCAGCGATCGCAACCACGCCCGACAACCCGCTCGGCACAGTCGTCTGCTGCGCTCTGTTCTGACCCCACGCCACGACCTGACGCTGGCCCTCATCACGGCAGGGTAAACGACACGGTCACGCTGCCGGGCTGCACCTCAGCCCACAGCCGGCCGCCGTGGCGCTCGACCAGGCGCCTGGCGGTGGCCAGGCTGGTGTCCTCGAGGGGGCCCCACACGCCGTCCACCAGGGCCATGCGGACCACCGGCGGCAGCTCCACCGCGCCGCGTACCGAGACCACGCGGCAGCCCAGCTGTGCGGGCGCCTCCTCGCGCGTCAGCGCGCTCAGGAAACGTGAATACGGCCGGGCAGCGTGGTGGACGAACTGGGCCGAGGTCGCCCGATCCGGAGATGGCCATGCTGCCACGTGCGGGCTGTGTTGAGGGACTGGCTTGCGGGCCGCCGCTGTTCAGCGTCCGATTCCTGCGCGGTGTGCAGTGGGATAATGTTCGCAGGGACACGTCGATCCGGACACGAAGCAGCTTCATGGAGGAAGTGGGTGGACAGCGTTTTCAGACACCACGACGTCGCCGCATGAGCACCCTGGCCCTAGATCTGCTCGGGCCACTGCGCCTGGCCATCGAGGGGGACGCCGTGGAGATCCGCTCGCTCAAGGGACGCGCGCTGCTGAGCGTGCTGGCCCTCGAGGGGCCGACCCCCCGGGAGCGCCTCGCCACCCTGCTGTGGCAACGCGACGACCAGCGTGCCCTGCTGAGTCTGCGTAACGCCCTGCTGGCGATGCGGCGCGACCTCGGGCCGCTTCAGGACGTGCTGGGCGCCCACGGCCGGCACCTCTTCCTTGCTGGTGAGCTTGACGTGGACGTCACCCGCATCCCCAGCCTCAATGGGAACGCCCTGATCGGGCTGTGGCGAGGGCCCGCCCTGCAGGACCTCGTGATTCGCGACTCGCCGCCCTGGGACGAGTGGCGGGATCAGCACGCCGCCGCCATCACGGCGCAGTACCTGGAGCGGCTGCACGGCGCGGCCGTTCAGGCAGCGCGTGACGGCGACCTGCGTCTGAGTGAGCGCCTGGCGACCCATGCCCTGAGCGTCGACCCGCTGTCCGAGCAGGCCGCGACGCACCTGATGCAGCTGTACGCCAGCACCGACCGGCCCGACGCGGCGCGCCATCTGGCGGCGACCTTCAGGCGCGGGTTCCTGCGCGGCGCCGCGGAGCCGGACCAGCGGCCGGCCCCGGTGCCCGGCACGCCCGCGCTGCCGGCCGCGCTGCCTACGGCGCTGACGTCCTTCGTCGGGCGCCACCGGGAGCGTCACCTGCTGCTGGACGCCCTCACCGCCCCGGACGCCCGGCTCGTCACGGTGTACGGACCGGGGGGAATCGGCAAATCCCGTCTCGCCGCCGAGGTCGCGCGTGCCTACGCGGCGCTGCCGGGGGTGCAGGGCATCTTCCACGTCGCCCTCGACGGACTGAGCCGGCCGGATGATCTGGCGGGCGCGATCGCCGAGCGGCTGGGCCTGCCGCCGTCACGCCACCTGTGGCATGACATCCAGCGCCACATCGACCAGCAGGCCGTGCTGCTCGTGCTCGACAGCTTCGAGGGCATGGTGTCCGAGACCCCCGCGGTGCTCGCGCTGCTGCGGGGCTGCCTGCAGCTCCGGGTCCTCGTCACCTCCCGCCAGGTGCTGGGGTCCGCGGCCGAGACGGTGCTTGACCTCGGCGGCCTCACGTTGCCGGAGCCGGGAGCCGGTTGGCCGGCGGGCTACGGGTCCGAGGCCGTGCAGCTGTTCGAGCAGCGGGCCCGGCAGGCGAACCTCACCTTCACGCTGACGCCGGCGGTGTTGCCGCTGGTCACCGGGCTGTGCCGGGATCTCGGCGGCAATCCGCTGGCGCTGGAACTCGCGGCCGCGTGGCTGCGCTACACGACCCTGGCCGACCTGGCCCAGTCCCTCGAGGCGAACGCCCTCACGCTCGCCACGCCGCGCCACGATGCCCCCGCCCGGCACGTGTCGATGCGCACGGTGTTCGAGCATTCCTGGCAGCGGCTGACCGAGCGCGAGCGCACAGCCCTGCGCTGTCTGGGGGTGTTCCCGGTGGGCTTCAGCGGCGCCGCGGCGCTGGCCATCACGGACCTCGGCCCCGCCGACCTGCAGGCGCTGATCGATCACAGCATGCTCCGCTTCGACGGGCAGCGCTACAGTTTTCATCCGCTCCTGCGCCAGTTCGCCCGCGAGCGGCTGGACGCCGAACCCGCCCTGCGCGGCACGCTGATGGACGGGCATGCCGCGTACTACCTCGACCACCTGGAGCGCCTGAGCGTCGCGGCCAGCGGCGGCATCTCCAGGGACCTTCTGACCTTCTTCCGCGCCGAGGAAGGGCACGTGCTCCAGGGACTCGAATGGAGCGTGGCGCAGGGCGACTACGCGCGACTGCCGGGTATCGTCGAGGCCATCCAGTGGGACTTCGCGCTGCGCAGCCGCGTGACGGACGCCCTGACCCTGCTGCGCGGCCTGCTGGACCGGGTGCCGCCTGTCGAGGCGCGCTGGGCCCACGTCCGCGCGGCGCTGCTGACGTCACTGGGATGGTACGAGCAGTTCATCGGCGACCTGCACCAGGCGCAGGACATGTGCGTCCGCGCGCTCGAGGAGGCGCGGTCTGCCGGGGACGCGCTGCAGATCTGCCGCGCGGCGAACGGTCTGGGCGAGGTCTACTTCCGCAGGGGCCGCGCAGTGCTGGCGGTGCCGCTGTTCACGGAGGCGATCCGGCTGGTCAGCAACGACGTGGTTCGGACGTTCCGCATCCAGGCCAACCTGGGCGCGGCCCAGGCGTTCGCCGGCCAGCTCGACGGCGCCCGGAAGACCTTCCGGATCACGCAGCGTGCGCTTGACTCGGCGGAGATGACGCAGACCATGGACATCGTGATTCACGCGGTGCGTCGGGGGGTCGGCGCCATGGAGGATCTCGATTTTGATCACGCGGTAGCGGTCTTCGAGACTGGGCTGGAGCTGGCTGTGCGCATCCGCTCTGAGGGACAGATCTGGGGCCTGCGTGCGTGGCTAGCCGCCGCATACGTGGAGCGGGCCATGCAACTCGGGACGACCGAACATCTCCAGGACGCCCAGCGCATCTGCCGCTCTGCGCTGGGCCAGGAAGCCCGGTGCGGTGATCCGCTTCCCCTCACGCTGCTGCACGCAGTGAACGGCCATCTGGCGAAACTGGCCGGGGACACCGACCTGGCCGAGCGTGAGGTTCGGCTCAGCCTGCACATGGCCCTCCGAGCTGGGATCGAACTCGGGATGCTGTGGGCCCTGCCCTCATTTTTGCGGGTGGTGGAGTTGCAGGCCGGGCACCGGGAGGTGTGTGCGCTGATGTACGCGAGTGCAGATCCGTGGACGCGGTGGCATCTGGTCAGCCAGTGGCCCGACCTCGCCCACGGCGCGCCGGCGCCAGACGATCACGTTGACCTGGCCCCGCTCATTGAACGGCTGCTGGCAATTTGAACGCGGTGATGTCCGCGCCGCGCTGAGGAAGCGAGGCAAACGCCACCAGGACTCCCTGCGTGTTGGCGTCACTGCGCCGGACGAGGTCAAAGCCGGTGACCGGGTGACCGCGCGCCCGCGCAGGCTGCCCTGTCACGAACAACGCCCCCGTGCCCAGAATGAGCCACGGGGGTGTGAACGAGCGCGGATCTGGGGGTTTCGTCAGCAGCCGAAGACGCTACAGAACCCGTCTTTGATGGTGTCCCACGCACTGCCCGCCCAACTGCTGATGGCGTCGGCCGCGTACCCGGCATACCCCAGGGCGGTGGCCGCAGCGTCCTCCGCCAGGTTCAAGGTGTTTTTCAGGTAATTGCCAACATCCGTCACGCTCCAGTTGAAGGTGTTCCTCAGCACCCCGGCGATATCGCTCGCGGTCGCGCCGGTGGTGTTGAGCGTGCCCGCCACCTGGGTGGCCGTCTGCCCGTACACCCCACTCAGCACCGACCCGACATCCCCGAAGGTCGCGCCCAGGCCGCGCACGATGGCCGCCGCGTCGCTGGCCGTCGAATTGAAGGTGTCTTCGAGAACCGAACCGATGTCGGTAAAGTTCGCGCCCAGCCCCTTGATGATCGAAGCCGCCTGGGAGGCCGTGGTGTTGAAGGTGTTCTTCAGAACGGCACCCATATCGTTGAAGGATCCCCCGATGGTTCCGATGAGCTTGGCAGTCTCCGCAGGGGTGGTCTTGAAGACGTCGTATAGCGCCTGACCGATGGGCTGGTACGCTCCTTCCCACTCCCAGAAGTAGTACACAGCGGTCTCGGCATCCGTCTGGAAGAGGCTCTGCATGTTATATCCGTACTCGACGATCGAGTACCCGATGGACTTGTAGACCACCAAGATCTGCTCAGGGGTGTTATCGAAGGTGATTTTCAGAACCGAACCGACCTGGAGGGCGGTTGCGCCCAACGCCTTGATGATGGGGGCGGCCGCCGCCCCGGTGGCATCGAAGGTGTCTTTAAGCACCGAGCCCACCTGCTCGAAGTCCGCCCCGAGGCCGTAGACGATCGATGCCGCCTGACTCGCGGTGCTCCCAAAGACGTCCTTGAGCACCGGACCGATCGTGTCGAACGACGCGCCGAGGTTCTTCAGGATCGCCGCCCCCTCGGCCGCCGTGCTGCCGAACGTCACCTCGAACATGGTGCCCACGCTCGCCCACATCTGGGGGTCCGCGATGGTCAGCCCCGACTGCTTGATCACGCTCCAGGTCTGGTCTGCACTCTGGGAGAACACCGTCTTGAGCATGCCGCCCATGGCTTCCCAGGCCGCCTCCTGGGCGACCGGACCGAGGGTCGCCGCGAACGAGTTGAAGGTGGTCTTGAGCGTGCCCACGGCCGTGTCCGCCGCCTGACCGAACGAGGTCTTGAGCATGGTGCCCAGCCCCGTCCAAGTGGCCGCATTGCTCAGGTTCAACACGTCCGCGCTCTTCAGGGTGGCCAGCGCCTGATCGGCGCTCTGGTTGAACACGGTCTTGAGCGTGGTTCCCAGGTTCGTCCATGTCGCGGCGCTGCCGATGTTCAGCACGTCCAGGCCCTTGAGGATCGTGACCGTATCGGTGGCGGTGGAGGCGAAGACGTCGCGCAGCACGGTGCCGGCGGTCTGCCACGTGGTGGGGTCGGTCAGGGTGTAAAAGCCGACGGTGTTCAGGATGCTGGTGGCGGCCGCCGGCGTGCGCGCAAAGACGTCGCGCAGGGTCAACGCCACGTCGGTGACGCCGAACTGCACGGTCTTGAGGATGCCCGCAATGTCGGTGGGGCTGCTGGTCGGGTAGGTGTCCTTCAGGCCCTGGCCCACCTCACCGGCGTTATAGCCGGCCGCTGCAAGTTTAGCGGCAATCGCCTGCTGCTTGTCTTTCAGCGCGGTGGTGTCGCGCAGGGCGGTGGCCGTCTGGGACGCGCTGATCTGGGTGTCTCTCATCGCTACAGCGACTTGAACGAGCAGGACTTCGGTGTCGATACGCGAGTTCGGCGGGATTGTCAGTAGTGACGCTGTCACAGAGGACGGATCCGCCGGCGGCAAATAAGTAGCCGAGTTCACCGGCCTCAGGGCCGGCACGGTGGTGTCCACGGGCGGCAAGGACGACAGTGTGGTCGCGCCGACGCCCATCGCCTGTAGATCGCCTGCCGTCTGTGCCGTCAGGGCGTCCTGCCGGAGGGACGCACCCGTCGTGGTGCTGCCCGCCGGAGGCGCGGTCGGGGCCAGGAACTCCCGTTGCAGCGTCGCCGCGATCTGGGTGGGGGTGGCCTTCTTGTCGGCCATCGAGAACGCCCGGATCGTGAAGTGGTTCTTGACGTAGAACGTGATCGGGATGCTCCGGTTGCTGTTGGCTGAGACCAGCGCGCCACCCATGGTCCGTAGATTGCCGTTGCTCAGCAGCGTGAGGTCCATCTGCCCGAGCAGCAGGGACGCCATCGCGACCTGCACCCGCAGCACGCTGCCCGCGGCGAGCCCGGTGTCCTTGAGCGTCAGGACCGTCTGATACTGGCCAGTCCTGGCGTCGAACTTCAGGGCGTACGCCCCGGCCGACCGGCTGTTGATGGTCGACAGGGGCGTGCAGGTGCTACCCGAGACGACGCACAGGCGCACGGTGAGCTGGGCCAGGATGGACCCGTCCGCCCATGCGGGGTTGACGGTGACCGACGGCTGGATAGGTGACAGGAAGGTGAAGGCGTCGGTGGGGTTGGGGAGCGGCATGGTCCGGGTGTTGACGCTCATCGTGGCGCCGCTGGGCGTGGAGCTGAGGGACGACCCGGTGACTGTGGAGCTGACCGCAGCGGTGCTGGGGAGTGCAGTGAGCGGAGCGGTGGTAGGAGAAGACGCGGCCGCTGCTGGCAACTGAACGCTGCCTGCGGCGCGCGGCGCGGGGGCGACGGTACCGCAGGCGGCGAGCGTGAGGGCGAGGGAGAGCAGGGCGGCCGATCGGAGATGCGTCATGACGGTCCTTTCACTGCGTGGGGCCAGGTCGGGTAGCGCTGGCCAGAGGGGATGGTCCTCGTGCTGGCCGGATGGCCGGTGGGAGGGGGCAGGCAAGTAAACGCTCCCGCCCGTTCAGAGAGCGGGCGCAGTCTCATGTCCTGAGTGAGATGAGGCCATGTTAAAAAATTCACCGTCAAGTGAACGTCAATCTGATCGGGTGGCATCTTCATGAAGGGAGGGGTGGGGGTGAGGGCGTCCACATTCATGCGTGACTTGACGAGGCCAGAGGCGTGGTGAGGTCCACCTTGACGCGGCGCTCGAACTGTGGGCGCTGGGTTGGAGGGTTATGGCAAGTTGTTGGGGTAGGGCGACGCGGTGCTGAGCGGTCAGACGCTTCCCGGCTACCGGTTCCCCCGCGCGGTCATCGGCGACGCCGTGTGGCTCTCCCACCGCTTACCCTCAGTAACCGGGATGTCAAGGAACTGCTGCTGGAGCGAGGCATCGTCGTCACCCGCGAGTCCATCTGCACGTGGTGCATGAGATTCAGCGACCTGTTCGCGCTGGGTCGCAGTCGTCGGGAGCTACGATGTGGCTCTCGATGGCACCTTGACGAGATGTGCGTGGACATCGCTGGGGTCAAACAGTGGCTGTGGCGGGCTGTCGACGAACATGGAGCCGTGCTGGGCGTCTTCCTCCAGCAACACCGCGACACTGGGGCCGTCAGGTCGTTCTTCCAACGACTGTTGGGGGACTACGACGTGCCGGACATAATCCACACCGACAAGCTCTGGAGGTACGGCGCTGCCTGACGCGAACGTCCCGTGCTCCACGCGTGGAGCACGTCCAAGTCGTGTCTACCGCTCGCTGCAACAACATCATCTGGGAGGCCACCGTATCGCTATGAGCTGGAGTGGCCGCTGCTGGCGGGCGGACGCGTCACCGTGCTGGATGACCGCATGTTCCGGGAGTGTGAGGGTCAGGAGCAGGTGCCGGGGGCGACCGTTCGAGGGGCGGCTGTCGCGGCTGGACGCAGGTGGTGAGCGCCCGGCGCGGGTGTACATCCGGGTGCACGTCGCTGGAGCAAGCGTGGACTTGCTCGTGCCAGTGCTGCAGCTTGGCAGCGACGCGCGGGGCCGCCTGTACCACGTGGGTACGGAGGCGTGACCGTGTGTTGCCCATTTCTACTGTCTCAAGAACTTGATATGATAACCAAACCTCTGCTACTTTCCTCCCCTCTACCCATCCCAACACGCGTCAGCCTGTGCTTCAGCGTGTTGGAGATGTAATTCGTTTGGAGGAGCGTACGACCTAGATGCTCAGGTGGAGTCCACGTGACCCAGGATGAACCCACGCGAATGACACAGACAAGCCCTCATCATCGTGCGTCGTCTCGGCGTGATTTCCTCAGCGAGGCTGCCTCGGATGGCTGCGCACGTCTCAGATATCGTCTCCATGGGCCACCCCAGGCACCTCTCCTCTGCCCTGCTCCAGCCTAGGCATGTGCTTGGTTAAAGACGGGGTAGGCGTCGGGGTGGGGCATGCCCTCTTCCGCGGTGATCATATCCAATTACAGATGCGTAGGATGAGAAGATTCGCGTTGATTGTCCTTGGTCGCACTCGCCAAAGATCCACCGGCCTGTACCCGCTGGTAATTCTGCCGTCTGGTGTCCCGCTGGATTTCAGCTGCCAGGGCCGTCCGGTCTCGCCAAACGTGGCGCTGGCTCTGGCCCGAAAGTGCGGCAGCCCGGGCGGGCGGAGCATGTGGGCCAACGGCCTGACGGCGCTGACCCTGCTGGCAGAAGATCCGGGCAGTAACCAAGGGCGAAGCTGGGCAAGCTTCGCCGGAACAGCCTTGAAACGACCACAGGACACCCGAGAAAGCCACGTCTGACCCTTCGACCGAAGGAGTGCACGTGCCGTTCATTGGCCGTAATGCAAGATAACCACGAGCTCATCTCCGCGAACAGCTCAGCTGTTGAGTTGACCATGATGCCCCTCTCGCGACGAGGCTCGTGGGATCACCACACCCTCTGCACCGGGAACATGCCCAACACCGTGTCCGCACTGAGGATGGGGACGCCCTCCAGGGTCGCCTGCGCGGCAAGCATCCGGTCGAAGGGATCGCGGTGCGGCAGGTTCCACTGGCCAGCCAGCCGGGCGTGCGCATGCATGATGGGCAGTTCCTCAGCACGCAGATGTTCGAGAAATGTGGCGTAGAGCGCGTCGTCGAGGAAGGGCGCAACCTCCGGCCATTTGCCGAGGTGATGCTTGATACTCATCTCCCAGGTGCTGACGGCGCTGACGAGCAGGGTGTTCTCAGGAGCGCGCACCACAGCGTGCGCGGCCGGACTCAGGCGCGAAGGGTCACCGACAGCCCACGCGAAGGTGTGCGTGTCAAGGAGATACCGCACGAACCCTACGCTTCCTCGAAGTCGCGCACGGTGTCCGCATCTGCGGGCTCAGTTAGATCAGACGTAAACGCGATGGGATAGAACCCCAGCGGCCGCTCCTGCGGCGGCGCAGCCGGCCCCAAGCGGGCCAGGGGATGGCCATAGCGGGTAATCACGATCTCCTCTCCCCTGGCGGCCGCGTCCACCAGGCTTGACAGGTGGGTTTTGGCCTCATTGAGATTCCAGCTCTTCATGATGTTAGTTTACATAAGTTGGTTGGCTTTTAGGGGAAGTTGGCTCGTCACTGTCAGCGGGTATAGGGGCGTCGGATCGTCAGGCCCACTTTCCTGTGCATCTGCCTTGCACATGGCAGGAACGGAAACGCCGCCAAGTCTTACTATATCCAATTATTGATACCAATATTGTGAATGCACAATCGGTCCCCTCCCCGCATTTCTCACGCTTCAGACGGGAAAAGGCGTGAGAAGGCACGGTCCAATTCTCTCGTCACTAACTTCAAGAAACCCAACTGCACAAAAAAAATAACGGTGGAGGCCCACAAATGAACGACAACAATGATGCGTTTACCGACCACCCCACCGACCTGCTTGAGGATACCTGGCTTGGCAAAATGGGAGCCGAGCCGGACGTCAGCAGAGCCCCAGCGCCGGCAGATCAGCCTGGCACTCCTGACACCTCGACCGAACCTCACTGCGCCATCCCCTCAAAACCCACGTACGTTACCCTCAGTGCGGTCTTGTCAGAGATCTCTAACGTCGGGGCACACGCGGTGATTCAGAATTTTGAGGGAGGGGTCAGGTCGAAAAAAATCCTGGCCGTCCAACTGATCGACAAGAAGATCAAGCTGACCTTACACTCCTCCGACGGCAATCGACACCGGCGCACGATTCAGGATGAGCGCATCCGAGACACGCCCGAGTTCCGGGAGTGGCTCGCCGAGCGGTGCGATGAGGCCAAGTACGCTTACCGCGCCGCAACTGGCAAACTGGGATCCACCGAGGCCGCCCTTGACAGTGGCGATGACGATTTTGATCGCCTGGCCACTATGCGGCAGGACACCCACGAGGCACCGGCTGTCAAGCCGAAGCGCCGGAAATGAGTAGTACGCCGTCCTATCTGATCGTTCCGGACGGAACCGTGGTGGTGCGACCGGGCGACATTGAAGCGTTACGCCGCCTCTATCGGGACGACGCGTGGCATGCCCAGGATGTGGCTGCCCAGCTTGGAGATCCTGGCCCGCTGCTCGCCGCAGGGCTGATCATGGTCAGTGCCACGGTCATGGGGCCGCTGACCCACCTGTCGCCACGTGGATTCCGCCTCATCGGCGTGCCGGCCCGGGACATCGGCAGTCTGGCCCGGCGCCTCAACCGGGCCTACCTCCGTTACTGCATCCAAGCATTGGGTTACAGCTCTTCGCCTGCAGCTGAGCATCTGAAGCAACACGACACCACCGAACTGCTGGTACCTGTCGTGACGCCGCATCACGAGTACATGGATGGTGGCCTGGCCTTGGTCGGGGGCAGCATGCCCAACGGCCTGTCCAACACCACGATGCGCCGCGTCATCAGGCGGCACAACTCCAGCGCCCTGTATCACGGCTATTGGGTGATCCTTTTGACTCCAAATTCGCGTCGCGGGCAAAGACACGCCCAGCGCCACGCGGCGTGGCTCAAGATCATTTGCGTGCGCCCCAGGGAGCTTCAGCCGTGACTCCTCGACGGTCGGAGGCCGAGGCAAATCTGTGACCCGGGCACACCTGCGCGCGGCACCACTTGACGCCCGGCGCGAGGCGTTCGTCCAGGCGCTCGAGATGGACGGTGTCCTGAGCTCGCAGCAGGCCTGGCGCCACTATGCACTGATCCCGAACGATTTGGCCGGCGTGAGGTCGACCGACCGCACGGCACAACCCGTTCACAGCCAGCCGGGCCTGATGGTGCAGTCCCGGCTGTTTGTCAGCACAGCAAGACGGAAATCCTGGGCCACCACGACGCTCACCCATGCGGCTGGTGTCGCGGAGATACGTCATCTGCTCGGCGTCGGTGCTGATGCTGACTGGCGCATCGAGACCACGGTACGGCGCGGCATCCGGCATCAGCCTGACGCTGTCTGGGATCGTGGTTTTTATCTATGTGCGGTTGAATATGACACCGGCTCGTACCGCACTGACCTCATCCGGGCCAAACTCGGCGCATACCAGGACAACAGGATGGACGAAGTCATTTGGGGCGCGCCATCGCCACGACGGTGCCGCAACCTCGAGGCACTTCCGGAATTCCGGGACTTCCGTGTGCTCCAAACACGCTGGTTCTGAGGTGCTGTGTTGAGCAGCGAGAATCTCTCCTCCCCTCCGCTCGTGTCAATGGAGGTGGCAATGGCGTGAGCATCAGGCGTCCGTTCAGGCGCCCTTCTGGTGCCTCAACCCCTCTCCCAGAACGCCACTTGCATCCCGCAGCATCCGAAAGAGCCTAATCGGACTGAGGAAGATCTGCTTTCACAGCCGGGACACTGGACAGAGCAAGAACGGTCCCCTCCTGAAGGAGCAGGGGGCATGGACGTCGCGGCAAGGGCGATCCGCCCTACAGCTAGGTTGTGTCCGCAAACCACCATTCACAGGCAAAAATGACGTGTGGTGCGACGCTACGAATTGACGGATGAGCAGTGGAGCCAGCTGGCTCCACTGCTCCCACCGCAACGCCAGCGAACAGGACGTCCCTCCCTGGATCACCGAACCGTGCTCAACGGCATCCTCTGGATCAAGCGCTCTGGCAGCGCGTGGCGTGACCTGCCCGAACGCTATGGCAACTGGAAGACGGTGAGTTCCCGCTTCTACCGGTGGCACCAGCAGGGCCTCTGGGCACAGCTGCTCGCCCGGGTGCAGGAACGTTCAGATCACGCCGGCCAGCTCGAGTGGGACGTCCATATGATCGACAGCACCATCGTTCGCGCCCATCAGAGCGCTGCGGGCGCAAAAAAGGGGCCGGCGACGAGGCGCTTGGCCGCTCGCAGGGCGGTTTCGGAACCAAAATCCACCTGAAGTGTGACGGGCGCGGAAGGCCGCTGGCCTTCCTGCTCACGGCTGGGCAGCGCAATGAGATGCTGATGGTTGAGGCACTGTTGGATGCCGGCAAGATCAAGCGGCGCAGCCGGGGCCGGCCCCGGCTGCGCCCCACATACGTTCTGGCAGACCGGGCATACAGCGGAGACAAAGCCTATCGCCTGTGTCAACGACGAGGAATTCACTTGGTCGTCCCTCCAAAGCGGGATCACAAACGGCCACGGTCATACGACCGTGGCCTGTACCGACGTCGGAACGTCATTGAGCGATTGGTGGGCCGCCTGAAGCGCTCAAGGAGAATCGCCACCCGGTTTGAGAAGCGGGCGTGTTACTACGGGGCGATGGTTACCATCGCCTGCATCATGGAGTGGCTGTAACGGGCGCTACTCGTAGATCTTGCCCACGTACAGGAACTAGGCGAAGGCCCGCCAGCTAGGCTCGGCCATGAAGTCGTCGCGGCCTTCGCTATCGTGCACGCAGCGCAAGGCACCTTCCAGGTAGCCTTCGATGCTGCTGTGCTGCCATTCCAGAGCACCTGACCATCGGTATTTCTCGGGCTGCTCCTCTTCCAGGCGGGTCGCGTGGGTGCGCTCATCGATCAGGGCTTGGACGAGGTGCAGGAAGGTCGCTCGGTCGCATACGGCTTCCAGAGCGTCGATCAGGGCATCAGAGCTCATTCCTGATTATCGCAACTCAACTCTGATGCTTGGGCTTTGCTGTCGTTGGCGGCCTAAAAATGATCAAAAGTGGCGGATAGGAATTGACCATGCCGAGGTTCGAGCCCCCCACGATCTGCGATTCACTGCGAGT
>NZ_JACHFK010000023.1 GCF_014201805.1 Deinococcus metalli
GGTGGTGCTGGTGGCGCCGTGGAGGATTCGCACGGCGCGGTCGAGCGTGTCCGGCAAGCCGTTCACTTCGACAGTGAGCCCGGCGGGCGTGCGGGTGAGCGTCACGGTGTGGTGCAACGTGCCCCAGGCTTCGCCAAAGGGGCGGCACTCGGTGGTGGTCGCCCAGGTACGGCTGAGAACGGTGCTGGAGTGCGCTGGAACCGCGGTGGTGCTGGGCGTACTGTGTGTCACGATCCTGACCTCGTGTTTTGGATTCCCGGAGGGGCGAAGTTTCCTAGGCCTCTTCCCCTCTTGGGTGCCCCTAATATAGGTGATTCACTTATATGAGTCAATAAGCCTTGACCTGTATAGGTGGTTAACCTAAGCTTTGGCCATGGACACGAATCTTCGGGTACGGGAGGCGATGAGGGCCGCCGTACGCCGGCGTGGCCTGACGCACGCACAACTGGCCTCGCGCCTGGGCATCAAACAGCCCTCCGTCACGCAGTTGCTCAACGGCACCTACGGCAAGATCCCGCAGTCGCTCCTCGAGGCCCTTGATGCTCTCGGCTTGGAGATCACGGTGGTCGAATCTGCGACCGCCGATGACGCGGACACCGCTCAGGCAAAGGCAGAGGCCATGAGCCTGCTCAGCACGAACCCGTGGGGCAAGAAGCCGGCTGGGCTGGCCACTCCCGTCGAGGTCAAAGGGCCGGCCATTGAGGACCTGCTGCAAGAGCACCGTGGACCTGATCTGTGACCGCATCGCGGCGCCTGCTGTACCTGGACACATCCGCGATGATGCGCCTGTACACGAACGAACCGAGGCGAAGCGACGTGCTGGCAGAGCAGGCCGCCGCCGACGGCACGATCGCCCACAGCATCACGTACGTGGAAATGCGTGCTGCACTGGCCGGGCGCCGTGCTCGCAAACTCATATCCAAGGCTGCGTACGAGCAGGCGCTGACTGCATTTGAAAGCGACTGGGAGACTATCGCGAGCATTGCCGTGAATGACGCGCTCCTCCGGCAGGCCGGTGACCTTGCCGAGCAGCACCAGTTACGGGCATACGATGCGGTGCATCTGGCGGCCGCGGTGAAGATTGCGCCCCTGGGCTTGCGGTTCATGACCTTCGACCAGAAGTTACAGGCAGTGGCTGAGCAGGTACTGCCGGGGATGGTATGGCATGGCTGACACTGATCTCAAGCTTGGTCCCCTGACGCTGTATACAGAGCCTGAACCGGCAATCCCTGACCCCCTGCAGCAAGCTCGTGTGGTCGCGGATTTCCTACAGAACCTAGATAAATATATGAGCACACGTCGGGATGCCGAAGACTACCAGCGTCTCCGTTCTGGGGAACTGGAGACATTCTTCAGGCAGTACACCAAGGAAGAAGTCGAAGCGGAACAGCGTCGCCTTACGTTCTACGACCATGAAGGTCAACCGCGACCGATGTACAACGACGAGGTCCTGCGGCGTGGGCTCTTGCCCCCTGAAGACCAGCTGCTGTACTGGTACCGCACGGCCCGCGCACACCAGTGGGGTACGAACAACAGTCTGCCCATCTCCTGGGCGGAGTGGAATCAGTATCGGCAACGTGTCCCAGTCACACAGGTAAAGTCCATCGCCGATCTTCTCCATGATCCCCAAGCGAAAACACGTTCGGCAGACATCCAGGCTGACATCCTGGCGCGCGCGGCCGTGACGGTCCGCTCACTCACAGCCCTTGAAATCAGCAGCCTCGCCAAAGCGCTGCTCCAGGGGATGGTGACATCCGCTCGCATCGGTCTGCCGATCCACTCGAACACACCCGTTCAACTACCGGAACGAATTCCAATGTGGGCCTGGGAAGAGGGCCTCCACATCATCGTTCCCTACTGGTGGGAACTGAAAAACGCTGTGGAAGCTGGCGACGACCTCAGCCCGTATCCAGCGCACCTACAGAGGATGCTGTCGGCCCCACCATACGCACTCATCGACCGGGCGAGCCGGGACGGGCGCAACTGGAAGCACGACCCAACAGAGGACCTTTTCCCTTACTTCGAGGATGGTCGCACCGACGGGATGCGCATCATCTACGGCGCAACGGTCGAGCCCGGCGAGGACATTCAGGTGGCTGCGAAAGCCGCGGTGGAGCAGGTCAACCGCCTCGATGACCGGACGGCAGACGTCTGGCGCGTCATTCTCTGGAAGGCGTCTGAGAAAGGCATCAGCAACTCGAATTTCTACACTCGGATCCGCATTGATACCCGTGAAGTCGCGCAGGCACTGGGTTACAAGAAGCACCACAAGGGTGGCATGAAGCCCGAGCATCTGCTCGAGGTGCATAACGCCCTGGTGCACCTTGAGCGCATGAAGCTCTACATGACCCCTGATGTGAAGGGCACCCTCGAACACACAGCGGGCCAGACGGCAGGGAAGCGCAAAAAGCAGCAGCTCACTAAAGCCCGCGAAGAGAAGGTCATTTCCGTAATGGCGAGAGAAGTGGACCGCGATCTGTTCGGGCAGGAATGCCACATGGTTTGGGAGTTGGCACTCGGCGACTGGGTTTCATTCTTCCCCCATAGCTACGCGCCGATGTTCAAGGCCCTCGTGGAACTGCCGAGCCGCAGCGGTGTGCACAAGTGGGCGAAAAGAATCGGCACTGAACTGGTGCTGCACTACCGCCAGGATGTGAAGGGCACCAAGGTCAAACGGCTGAGGTGGCGAACCATTCTTGATCGTGCCGGCCTGATGCATGAGGTCGACGAACTCAGACAGTCCCCCAGCCGCTCCCGCATCACGAAATACGCAGAGGGCGCCCTAGACGCGTTGAAGGAAATTGGCGTGGTCCATGACTGGCAGATCAACCCACGCGATCTCGCTCGCATCAATGACGGCTTGGGGAAGCCAGGGAACTTCGACACCTGGCTGGAAGCCATGGTGGAGATCACTCCTCCGCCGGAGGTGCTCGAGATCCTGGACACCATCCCTCCACGCAAGCGGAAGACGTAATTCTTGTTCCAACTGCATCACTCCCCCCCTCCAACTGCATCACTCCCCCCCCTCCAACTGCATCACTCCCCCCCCTCCAACTGCATCACTCCCACTTTTTTCTTGTCGTGTGGCACAGCGTTTTTGGCCTCTTTTTTTTCCTAACTAGATCTAACTAGATCTAACTCTGGCAGCCGCCCCGCAGTGGCGGGCGGCCGCCTGAAACAATGAAAGGCAGAGCCGCAGCCACTGCGGAAACTCCACACCCTGCCCGCCATGGGGCAGAACGCGAGGGCAGAGTGACTGGAACGCCGGAAAGCACCAATACACTTCAAGAGGCAGCCCTTGCGGCCCTGCAGCGCGGGTGGAGCGTGCTCCCCGTGCAGGTTTCAGGAGAATGGGCGAAAAAACCTGCCTACGTCCTGGTTGATACAGGTCATTCCGAGGTCAAGGACGGCAAGACCGTTCCTGCATGGAAGGGGCTTCAGACGACGCGGCCCACGCCGACCGATGTGACCACGTGGTTTGCGCGGCCGAACGGTAAAGGCTTGGCGCTGGTAACAGGATCAATCTCGGGTGTGGTCGTCATCGACTTCGACGGACCGGCCGGGGAGGCGCTGCGCGAGCAACTCGGCCTTCCCGTGCACGTTCGGACAGGAAGTGGTGGATCACACGTGTACTTCGAGCATCCTGGCTGGCCCGTCACGACCTTGAACGGCAAGGCCAAGGAAGATCTGGGAAAGCAGTGGCCAGGTCTCGACATCCGCGGCGATGGCGGGTATGCGGTCATTCCCCCCAGCCGTAACGCCAGCGGGCCATACACATGGCTGGGCAGGCCCGGTGAGATGCTGCCCCTCGACCGGCTGCCGGAGGATCTGCGTGCATTTCTTGGCCTTCTTGAAGCTCCGCGCCCATCAGCCCCGCGCAACACCACTCCCAGTACGTCGTATACGGGGCAGCGCCGGGATGGATCAGGGCGGCCACCAGCGGAACTGCTGCTCGGCCGCGCCCTTGATCAGGTGAATGCCGGCGAAGGTCGCAACAACGCCGGCGCCGAGATGGTGATGCAGCTGCGCGACAACGGGTACAGCGAGGGCGAGGCGTGGGACGTCATGCGCGAGTACGTGGCCCGCGTGCCGCAGCAGGACGCCCACGGCCGCCAGGACCCGTACACGGAAGGGGCTGCGCGCGCCACGCTGCGTAGCATCTACACCCGGCCGGCGCGGGATCCCTGGGAGGATCGGCGGCCGGCACCGTCCTCTGGTCCGACCAGCGTCCTGGCCTCGGCTCCCCGATCCGAAGGGGCGCCCCCTAGCCCGGTGGCTGAAACAGGAGACGGGCCGGTCGTTCTCACCGGTGATACGGACTTTGCACGAGTCGATGCCGCTCTTGCCATGCCCCATGCAGAAAACGCTGTCGCTCGCCGGTCGCAGACTGCGGACGACCTGCGTACGCTCCTCCAGGACGGACGACCGGTCTTTGCTCTGGCTCCAACGCACACGATGGAGAGGACCCTCGATGCGGCCGGTGTGGAGTGGTACGCCCTCCCACGCCTGTCGGTGACGGCCACCGGGGAACAACTGCTTGAAGAGTTGCGGACGGCCATGGCCGATGTCTGGGGGGCCAGCCTTGCCGGCAGTCAGACCTTCCTGCAGGAAGAACTCTTGGCGCTGGCCGATGCTCGCCTGAATCGGGGCGGCGCCATGTACCCGACAGGTCTGGCTGAGTTCGACGAGGCGATCGGCGGTGGCTTCTACGACGGCCTGCACGTGCTGGGTGGCGTTACTGGCGGGGGCAAGACAGCCCTGGCGCTGGCGATCGCGGAGGGGAATGCCCGTGCTGGCCGGCCAGTCCTGTATGTCACGTACGAGCAGAGCCGGTACGAGTTGTGGAGCCGCATGATTAGCACGCGCACCGGCATTGCGCAGCGGCACCTCCGATCAGGGGGCACGCCAGAACGCCCGGTCAGTGCAGACCTGCAGATCAACCCGCAGTACATCGACCTGATCGAGAATGTGGCGCCCAGCCTCACTGTGATCGAAGGGGACGGGTTTGATGGTGGTTCCTGGGGTGTGGACCGGATCGCCGCGCAGGTTCGGCGCCTGAAGGCGGCGCACGACGGCCGTGCGCCGCTGGTGATCCTCGATTACCTGCAGCGCATGCCCAGCGGAAGCGAGAAGGACAAGCGGCACCAGGTGGATGACATCGTGATGGGCCTTCAGGTGCGCCTAGGGCGAGAACTCCACGCGCCTCTGCTGCTGATCAGCAGCGTCGGACGCGGTAAGTACGGCGAGCTGGCTACTATGCCGCTTGAAGAGCGCCTGAGTGTGTTCAAGGAATCGGGCGGTGTGGAGTACACCGCGTACACAGCTACATTGCTCTACCCGCTCGGTGCTCAGAACATTCAGGCGCTTGGGCTCGAAGCGCCCCCACTGCCGGGCAGCAGCCGGGCGGCGCTGAAAGGGCTTTGGAAGTACCTCGTGCTCGACCTCGCGAAGAACCGTGAAGGAGAAGCTCCGTGTCAGTGGGTTGTGAGGTGGTATCCGGTGAGGGGCACATTCGAACTCGTGCAGGCCCTCGATCCAGAAGCGTTAGGTCAGGAGGTAGGGAGCGTCGGACGACGGGCAAGTCGCTGATCTCTGGGGGGTGTGCCCCTGCGTTGTCGGAAAAAAGGGCATGCGGAAGAGCAAGCTAGGCCCTGCCACTCTTACCCCTCGACTTCGGTACTACACCGAAGAAGAACTGTGCGTTCTCTTGGACACCTTGACTTGTCCGTACTGCCGGTGCGACGTCGCCGATACGGACGTCAGTACACCGAACGAGAAAGCGGTTGTCTTTTCCTGTCCCACATGTAGGAGAACCGGCCGCCTGCACACGCTGTGACGCAGAGTCGATGCAGCCGTAAGTGCCAAGTGGGGAGGGCACAGGGTGTGCCATGTCGGATCCGACATTCCCGCACCATGAGCCATGGACACGTTCCCTACGATCAGCACGGAAAAACCGCCCTTCAGCCGCGCCACCAACGGTGTCATGTGGGCCGTACTCAGCGCCTACGCCCGCAGCCTGCCCCGCGGGTCACCCGAGTACCACCGCGCCCGGCGAGCGGCCTTCCGTGCCTTCTGGAGCGGCATGACCTCCCAGGGGGAGGCGGTCGTCCAAGCGGCCGAACTGGGCCTCACCAGGTACGCCAACCTCACCACTGCCGGCCGCGCCTTGGCCGCCGATTTCATCGCCCGCCTGGGTGTGCCAGCCTCGGACTCACCCTCCCATACCGTGGACTCGATATGACCCCATCCACCCTGACCGAAGCGGTGCTCCTCGACCGTTACGCCGACATGCTGGCCATCTATGACCTCTACCTGGGGTCTGAAGATGGCCAGGCCGCGCCCAAGCGCAGCAGCCTCGTGGCCACCCGCGACCACATTCAGCAGCTGCGCGACGGTGCAGAGATCACGCCGGCGCACCTGCTCTCTCTGCTCAGAGCGGCCCGCCATCAGTACGCCGGGATCCGCCCCGCTGACGCTGGCTACGACTGCAGCGATCCCGGCGACGAGGAGGCCAGAGAGGTGGTCGAAGAGTGCGCCGCGGCCCTGCGTGTCCGTGCGGCACAGATCCACCCTGGAGCAGTCGCGATTGCCGACTCGTTGGGCCAGCACGTGTATCCGCAGACGGCCTCTGCCATGGCCATGCTGCTGGGCCTGAGCATGAACACGGCCGATCAGGTCAATCACGTGCGCCGTTTGCGGACTCTGCCGCAGGCCTGAGGCCGGTACCCTGTGACCGCAGCAGTACGCGCCTGTGGCTCGGCCATAAGGCGCGTACGCGAAGGTGAAAGAAGGTAGGCCGGTCACCACCCTCCCCTACTTCGCCCTGACGTCAGTCCGTTACCTTCCGCCCGGCATTCTCTTTGTCTTCAAGAATCTTGCCGAGGATGAAGAATGTCGGGGCCCAGTGTCCGATAAACAGACCATCGCGCTCTTTGTCGGAGGTGTCGCTCTGGAAGTATTGGCTGGCGCTGAGGATGATGGAGCCGAAGCCGAGCAGGTACAGAATGTTGTGGGCTTTCATGGATCCTCCTGTGGGTTCCTCCGGGTGGAGGGGGGGTACAGCCATGACACCCTGAGACGCAGGCGGCAACGGTGCGTGTTCTCACCCTGTGAGGGCAGAGTCAATGTCACAGCGAATCCTGATGAAGGCTTGGAGCATATGCCCCTGTGCGCGCACGCGTGACCCCTATTCAAACCATGCTGGATGTTGCTAAAGCGTGGCGACCAGGGCCGCCCATGCGCCCTCGTCTATTGGCATTGGGTGACCCTCCAGGTAGTCGAGCAGGTTCGTTAGGACGTCACCGGGCGGCCGCCCGTGGGAGACGGCAGTGTCCGCTGCCGCGAACGCCCACGGCACCTGATGGGGCGCACAGGCGATCAGCAGCGCCATGCTGCGCGGGTGACTGCTGATTGGCGTGAGCCGTGCGGCCCGCAGGTTGAGTGCCCACTGCTGCGGCTCTTCAGGGTTCATCGGTGCTTCCCCCGGGTAGAGCATCGATCGTCCTGATTTGCCGCAGCTTCTCCTGCTGTGCAATGCGGTGCTTCTCGCGGGCCTCGTGGATGACCTGGACCTGGCTGTTGATCGTGATGGTCTGTTCGATCTTCTGCCGGTCGGCGTACCTGTCGGGGTCGAGAGCCTTCAAATATATCTCGCCGGCCTTGACCGCAGCGTTGGCCATCTTCGGGTCCGTACTCGTGGCGATCCGGAACAGATTCTCCTCGATCAGAGACTGCCGGTCACGGGTCAAGAACTGCGTCACGGCGTCGCCGAAGGCCGTGAACTCCTCCCGCCACCGCCACACGGTGGGCTGGCTGATGCCTGTCGCGGTGCAGGCCGCGGTCAGCGTGCCCTCAGCACGCAGCGCCCGCAGGTACTGCGCCATGCGTTCGTTTCGGGTGCGCTGCGCCGGCGTCCACGTGGCTGGGTCACCAGACTGCAGGGTCATCCGCTCCGGCTCGAGCACGGCCGTCAATTCGTGCTCCACATTCTCTCCTGCCACTCGAAGAAGGCGGTCATTTCCTTCGGCGACACCTCGCCGTACGGTCGGGGCACCATCTGCCCACCGGCGATGGGGATGAACGCGGTGAACCCGAATTCCGCTTCCATTCGCCCCACGGCCTCCAACTCATCGATGATCAGGCGTGGGACGCCTGGGCTGCTCAGATCCGTACCGCCCAGCAGGCGCTCCAAGACCGTCATCGGCGCGATCGGCTCCGCTGCTTCGACCCTGAACGTCCATGCCTCGTGTGCCCTGGCCGGCCGGATTGGTACGACAGACAGGGGCTTTCGACCGCGTTGCGCGATGATCAGTTCTCTTGCCTCAGTCTCAGTCAGCAGGTCGCCGACGTGGACACAACGCATGGCCCAGGGCAGCTCGACACTCAAGTCCGTCATGTCCGCATGGTGCAGCAGCGGGCAGAGTGCCGTGGCACGCCTCGCACATGGCGATTTTTGGCGGTGAATAGAGAGAGGGGTACTGGTAGGTACGAACCCCACCCCCGGTCGAAGGTAGGGGTGCCGGGGGGTCAGGTGACGCAGTGACGGCGGGGCCGGCCGTACTGTCGGTTATCGATGGAGACGAGACCTGACTCTGGGCTGTTTCGCTCCTATCGCCTACTCGTGGGACAGTTCACGAATCCATACATCTGCATCGGCGTAGAACGCATGGCAGACAGGAAAATAGCGGAGGGTCAAATCCATCAGATCCTCCTCGCCCTGCCCCAGCACGTGCTTCTGATAGGACGCAAGGATGGAACGGACTTCCACCACAGCGTCAGAATCCGGCATGGCTTCCACCATCCTCACCAGATCGGGAAGCTGTACGGCGTACTGATTGCGCTCCCACTGGCTGAACCCTCCCCGGCATACCTGGAAGTGAAAGTCACCGAGAATCACCGCATCCCGTTGGGCGACGGGAAGGCGGGCGAGCACGGCGTCAAAGTCCGGAGCGTCCTGTTGCTTCCATTGTTCATAGGCGTCGGCATGGAGGTCGGCCAGCGTCGGCTCAGGAGTCATAATGGCTGCAGAATATGGCTTCTGCAGACTAAGGACGGATACGACCAGGACTCCGTGCATAGGCTTGACCGAGGGCGAATACCGCTCTATATTAAAGGAATCAAGGCGACCTCTGGGTCGCCTTCTCCTTTGCCGAGCCATTCCACTGCACAGTAGGGCTAGAAAACTGCTTGAATGAGGGTGACCGGAGTGCTCAAGAGTCGCTGTGGTGCAGCGTGCTCAGCGCACCGGTTGGTGTAATGGGCTCGGGTGCCACTTCCTGCACGTTGTACGTTGCGTAGACTGCCCCTACAATCCCGAGCAGGAAAGCAAGCCACGGGATGTGGTAGTGCTGGCCGAGGCCAATCGCGGATAGCAAGACGATCGCGGTGATGTAGCAGCCTGCGGTCACGTAGGCCGTGATCTGACGAGCACGTGGAGCAGCCAGCGCCGCGAGATACACCCCGGCCATGCCGGTGGCGAAGTTGGCGAAGGCGGTAATGTACCACGCTGGCGCGCCTGGCCCGCCGAATGGTGTGAGGTTGTTCAGCAGGGTGCCGAGAAACCTCACGACTCCGTAGGTCACCAAGAACCCAAACAGGGCGGCGATGGGCACAAGCAACCAACGCATGATCACCATGTGATACCTCCAGCGTCATTGTCGATCCGCTGAGGCGTCTGAGTTGCCGCACATGCGCAGGGCACGACTCGGGGAATCGTCTACGGTGGCGAGATGATCGATGCCTCGCTGGTGCAGTCAGTCATGACCGTCATCTCGACGCTTGCAGCTGGCGTCAGCGCGAAGGCAGCGCTGGATGCGGTGCGCGAGACCAGGGCGTCCGGAGCCGAGAGCCGCGATCGCAACCGAATTGCCGAGGGTCAACGCAAGGCGATGATTCGGCCGCATGTGGTCGTGTACTTGCGACCAGGACGAACCCACAACGACTTCAGAGTAGTGACGTTGTTCGTGCATAACGTAGGACCAGGTGCTGCCCGTGCAGTTGAACTCCACCTGATTCGAGGTGCCGACTATCAAATGCCTTCTGGCCACCCCTTACAGGAGTGGGGCGCATTCCAGGCGGGTGTCAATGTGCTTCCTCCCGACGACGCCATTACGACGACCTTCTTCCTGCAAGGTAAGGGAGGTTTGCCAGATATCGACGTTCTGATCGAGGTTCGGTACCGGGACATTGAAGGGCAGGAGTATGAAGCTGAACGCTTTCAGCTCAACCTTGACTTCCTCAAGATGACGCTTGGACCGACGAAAACCACGTCGTCAGACGATCCCCTCCAGCGCATTGCTCGTAGCTTGGAAGGTATGGCAAAGCGGCAGTAGTCCTCTCATCTTGTACGTACATACATCTTTACGTCAGTCAGGCCGGCCAGTCAGGTACGTCGCAAGTCGTGCCCGGACTTCCGGATCGTCCTGCAAGAGCAACAGCAGGCCCTCGAGCACACGCGCTTCAGTGGCAGGGTACCCGGCACGTTTTAGGCCACGAACGTAGTCCTCAAGGACGTGCTTCGCCGGGAGGGCGATGCGGTTGCCCAGGGGGGCCTGGGGTTCACCACGTGGATGCTGGCGGAACAGGTACGGACCCGACTCTGCAGTTCTAGGCTCGACGGGCGGTGCTGCCGCTGGAGCGGCCGGCGGGGTGCTGCCCTGGTCAGTAGCTGGCTCACCAGCAACCTCATCCAGGAAGTTGAAGCGGTTGCCTGCCTTCTTCGTCATCAGCAGACCTCCAGTGCAAGGGCGAGGATGTCACTCCAGGCGGTGGCCGCCCGGTCGTCCTGCGCATCCCGGACGATCACGCCGGCGTCGTGGGCCCGCTGGTACGCGATGTACTGCCGGATGAGGGTGTTGGCCACCGTGACGCCGCGGCTCCTCAGTTCCTCCCGGACGACTTCACCGCCGCGGCCAACGGGGGGCACACGGGTGATGACCACACGGACGTTATCCATGGTCGCACCAGCCTTCTCCAGTGCCTTCCACAGGGCGAGGGTGGTTTCCAACTCGACCCCACTGACCCCCGTGGGAATGAGGACGGCGCCGGCGCTGCGGGTCAGGGTGACCATGTCGTCCAGGGCCGGGCGGCCTTCGGTGTCGAGCAGCAGGTAGCGGGTGCCTGGAGTGGGGCGCTCGCCCTCCTTCAGGATCTGGATCCCGCCGGCGCGGGTGGCCCATCGTCTGGCGGTGCCCACGATCTCGTCTGCGTCCATCAAGGCGGTAGGGCCGCGGACGGCGAGGGCTCCAGCGAGGTTCACGGCGAGGGTGCTCTTGCCGACACCGCCCTTGCTACTGGTGATCGCCACAATGGCGGTCGGTTGGGTCATGAACGTACATCTACCATGCTGGCAGGATGGATGAAATTCAGTACGTACAGCTGTACGTACGTTATGAGAGATGTACAGGCGGGGCGCAGGGTGCGTGCACCGTCCCCCAGGGACGGTGCACTGGGCATAACGTATGACCGTCCCCCGTCATCAGTCTTTCCACCGTCCCCAGTCATGCAGGCGAGAGTAGGCGAGCCCGATTCTTACAAGCCTTTCACCTAAAGCAAATTAGGTGAAAGGCTTGCCCTCACATGCCCCGTGCGCACGGCAGTTTATTCAGGGCGGTAGTCAGACCCCTGAGTCCAAAGCTTCTGGTAATGGCAGTACCGTTGTAATCAAAAACGCGGAGGATGATGGTCTTGGCTGCTTTGGCCGCCCTCACGAAGCCAGTGATACGTCCAGCAGGAAGAAAGACGGCATCACCAGTGGTACTGACACCCCACTCCACGGGGGCGCTCATATTCTGCTTGTCAAATCGGTAGACCACGGTGTATGAGTCGTCGGTGATTCCGATGTAGTCAGAAGGGTCGTAATAAATCTTGAGTCGGCCGTCCTGACACCCGAAGAACAAACTGGCATCAGCATCCTCAATACCGTCGCTGATGATGTAACTGCGATTCTCATCTGTCATGGGGTCAATTTTCGGGTAGTACGTGAAGTCGCCGAAGTGTTCAAAGCTCTGAGCGACCGCAGGTGCGGTAAGCAGCGATAGTGTGGCCGACATCAAAATTGTCTTCACTCCCGCAATTTACCGAGGGTCTTGCCACCACTCTGCCTCAGTTCAGCATCTGCCTTCATCATCTGGGGGTGAATGGGTCACGAACCAGTACATGTACGGTCGCCGTACAGATCTGCCCAGGAAACGCCGCATGAGGGCAGACTCGGCACTCGCCCCAGGTCTAGGGGCGACGCGGTTCAGGTTTTTTCAGGTGGGGCAGCCAGACTACCCATTTCTGAAGTCAGCATGGCCAGAGCCCATCTACCGCGTAATCGTGTCCAGGTAGTCGAGTTGTGCCCCCTTCACCTCAGCCTCGTGATCGATGCGCCGCTCCTCCAGTTGAATGCGTTCCTGGCTTGCTCCCCCGGCCTCAAGGAGGGCGAGCTTCTTCTTCTCGCTGGCCAGCCACGTGTCGAACCGGAGCTTTGCCACGCTGACAGTCTGCTGCGCCGTGCCCTGGCGGTACTGGTCCGCGTCCACCGCCCTGATCGGCACCAGGTAGTTGGCCGCAGCACGGGCCATGCTGGGAGCCGCGTCGGTGTACGGGCTGTCCCGGGTGCCGGTCAGGTCACGCTCGATCAGGGCGAAGCTGCCGTTCTGCATCAGGGTCAGATACGCGCGGCCCTGCGGCGTGCCGGCCAGCATGCGGGCCAGGGAGATGTCCTTGCTGCCGTCGTCGGGCAGTTTCGCGGTCGCCAGGACGCTCCGCACGAAGGCCTGCGCCCGCGGGCTGCCCGGCGCGTAGGTAGGGGCGAACTCCTGCAGAAGGGTCTTCCCGGCGATGATCAGCGCGCCCTTCGGGTTGTTGGCGTAGGCCTCGGTGAAGCCGCCGGTGCCACCATCCAGCACGTCGGCGTAGATGTTGCGTCCGAATCGGTCCTGGCCCCACTGCAGCGTCACGAGCAGGTTCACGTAGTAGGGGGGGCTGGCTGCCCCAATCTTGGTGCCTGACCAGTCAAGTAACTGCGGGATGGTGTTCGTCGGATCCCAGTTCCGCGGGTCGAGGTACAGGCGGGCGCCGCTCCGCTCGTCCAGTCCGAGGTTGATGTACCCGCCGTCCCGGGCGAGGACGCGCCGGGTAGCGTCACGTCGGTCGTTCGGGTTGTCGCTGCCCTGGGCGATGCGGTGGTACGCAGCCGCGATGCCGGGCTTGCGGAGGATGGTCACGATGGAGCGCGGGCCGCTCATGGCAATCCAGTTGAAGAAGGGCCAGTAGCGACGGACGACTCGGGCGTACGCCGGCACCAGGCGCATGTCGAGCATGACCTCGTTGGCATACTGGGCGGCCCTCCCGGGCGTGTCGCCGAGTTGCAGGCGGTGGAAGTACAGCGCTTCCCGCTGGAGGTCGCTGAGGGCACTCCGGAGCTGGAAGAAATACCCACTCCCGAAGTGGGCGAAGTCAGCTGCCACACCAGCCACGCCGGTCATGGCCGTGCGGTCGAGACCCGTCCCCCGCTCCCGGAATCTCAAGACCTTGTCGATGATTCGCTGCGTACGGGTCAGATCGGTGTCGCCGTCCAGGCGGGCGGCCAGTCGGGTCAGTTCCTCGCGGCTGGCGCCCAGGTTGCTTTCCAACTTGGCAGACTGAATTCCGGACTTCCGCATGGTGTCCAGGGCTTCAGGGGACGCCGTGGCACGGCGGATGATGCCCTCGATGACCGCGTCCGGTGTCACGCCCCACATGCCCATCTGCAGGAGCTGGCCTACCTGGTCGTTCACGATGCTGCTGGGGGTGCCGAGCATCTGTGCGTTCTTGGTGCTCCACAGCCGGTTGTAGATGTCAAGCCCACCCCGGTTCAGGATGGCCGCAGACACGGCCGTGTCCTCCACGCCGCTCGCGCCGAACAGATCGAAGTACGCCCACCAGGGCAGCACGTCACCCTTGGAGAAGTAGCCCTCAATGTCGCGGTCCATGACCTTCCACGCGGCCGGCGCTCCCGGCCGGCTGAGGGCTGTAGCGGCGTTCGTACGCATCTCCCGCTGATCCGGCGTGAGACGGTGCTCGGGGATCATCCGCAGTTCGGCGAGCTTCTTCTGGGTGATCAGTTGCCCGCTATCCCTCAGGTAGTCGCGGTAGGAGCGGAAGACGTCCTGCCGGACGATGGCGGCCGTGCGGGTGCGGACCTGCTCGTCGATCAGGCGCAGCGTGTTCACGTCCTGGGCGAAGACCTGCGTGAACTCCTGGCTCACGGCGTCCGGGTTGCGCTTCAAGCGGTCCACGAGGGTGCCCCCGCCCCGGCGGGCCTGAGTCTTCCCAGCGAAGTACTGCGCGAACTCCAAACGTTCCAGCCGGCTCATCTGACGCTCGAAGCCGCTCTCAGCCTGGCGCAGCACCTGCTGAACGTGCTTCGCGCCAGCACTGCCCAAGTCGAATGCTCGGGCGGTGCTGAGCGCGCCCTCGTACAGCGTCGCCTCGGGGTTCTCGCGGAAGAAATCGTTCAGGTGTGTCGTCACGGCCCTGGTGTCCACCGTGCGCAGGTTCGCCGCCTGCCGGTAGCGGGCGAGCTGGAGGCGGTATTGGAAGACGTCCCCACGGGTGGGCGGCGTGCCGGTCAGGGCACGCACGCGGGCGGCGTACTGGTTGCTGGCGGCCCGGGTGTCGATGCGAGAGGGTTTCACCAGCCGGTCGTAGCTGGCGAAGGCGTCACCGATGATCCAGGAGGTGTCGTCGTGCGCCGCGTGCAGGCTCTCGATTGCCGCCTGCTGGTTCGGGAAGTCGGCTTCGCTGGCCTCCCGCTGGGCCTGCTGCACCATGGCGCGCTGTGTCTCTAGCGGAGCGCCCTTGGGGTCGTACCAGTGGGGCACCTGCTCCCGGCGGGTGACGGTGCGCTCGCCGAGTTCGGTGCCCTGCCGCTGGGCGGCCAGCAGCTCGTCGTCGGTGAAGTAGCGGCTGATCGTCGGGTGGCTCAGGGGGACGGTGAGGTTCGGCCGGTCGAGGCGGATGGCACCCTGCGCGTCCCGGACGAAGCGGGCATTCCCGGCTCCGTCGATGGAGTTCAGGACGGCACGCCGGGCGCTGTCGTCGGGCAGGGCCGCCCAGTCCAGGGCGTTGGCATCCACCTGGACGGTGCGATACGTGGTGGGGATGTCCTTGGTGACGAGTCGCTCGGGGGCTGGCATGGGGAGCGCGAGGTCGCGTACGGCCGCCTGCGGGGTCCGAGTGATGGCCGGCGAGGGCAGCGCCACATACGGGTCTTCTGCCGGGCGCAGGAGGTCACGCAGCACGTCCTGCGTGGTCTTGCCGACCGCGCTCGGAGGAGTCTGAACACGGGTGCTGCTGGGCACGTCCGCGACAGGCGTGGTGGTAGCGGGCGGCTGGTATTCCCGCAGGAACTTCTGCACCTGGGCCTGTCCGTCAGCGCTCCCCCGGGCGGCCTGCACCTCAGCAAAGAAGCGGTTGGCGAAGTCGGGGAACTGGTCGCGGGTGAGGGTGACGCCCCCCTGCTTCAGGGCTGCGGCGCCGGTCAGGATCATGCTGGGCTTGCCGAGTTCCGTCGTGTCGCCGGCGAGGTACTTCGCGTACAGCGTGTCGTGCAGGGAGTCCGCAATGTCGGCGCCCATCGCGCCCATCCCTGGGGCCAGATCCTCAACCCTGTTGGTGCCAGTGGCCAGGGGTGCCACTTCAGCCGGCCGGGCGTTCTGCACATCCGGGGTGCTGCGCGGTGCCGGATCGAGCATCGTCCGCAGCACGTCGTCTGCGGTTCTGGGCTGGTCGGGCGGCGTAATGACGGGCGCCCCCGGCTCCGTAGCCGCTGCTGGAGATGTCAAATCCGACATTCGTGACGGGGTGTTCGGCGGCATGGCGGCCGCGCCGGGCGTGACGTCGCGGGCAGGGAGCTGGTTGCGGAAGAAGGACTCGAGAAGAGAGTCCGGCGTGACCCTTGCCGGTTCAGCAGCAGGTGTAACCGCAGTCACTGCGGGAGCTGGTGGTTCAGGCAGCGTGGTGACCTTCTCGACTGTGCTCGCCGGGTTTACTGGAAGCGCGCCACGTGCAGGAACGCCCACCGGTTCCACCGGCTTGGCAGGGAGGGGCGGCAACTCCTGGGCCGCCTGGTCGAGACTGCGAACAGTGACCGCCTGATCCACGGTGGACATCGCAGGGATCTCCGGCAGATCGATCAGGGTCTTGATGGTCGTGGGGATGTCCTTGCGGCCCACGTACTGCGTCATGAGGATGCCGCGGGGGCGGCCGTTCGTCGTGGTGTATCGGCCCACCAGGGGCACGAGGTCTGCGCCGGTCTGCGCCTTCTGGATCGCCTCCGTGACCTTCGGGTCGAGCACCACGGGCAGCTTGCGGGCTTGGAGGGCAGGACCCAGCGTGACCTGTCCGACGCGGTCGGCGGCCTTCACGGCGTCCACGAACGCGGGTTCGAGGTTGCGTCCGATCCTGGTGCTGATGACGCCCAGCTTCCGCAGGGCCTCAGCCGCCACTTCTGGCTTGGTCGCAGTGGTGAACACCCCGAGGAGGCGGTTCACCTCCGTGGCGTCACTGGTCTTCAGGCCTTTGGTAAGGGCCATGACGACGTCAGAGTCCACCTGTGCCGCGGCTTTGATGGTCTGCCCGGTGCCCTCGGCGCCGAGCCGGGTGGTGGTGCGGAAGTCGTCCCGGGCCAGCTGCTCCGGGGTGTACAGGGCAGCCTTCTGGTCCGGCGTGAGGAACGCGTCCCCGATGGTGCCGCCGCCCTCCTTGCGAATGGCTCCTGCCCCGGGAAACTCGGGTAATTGCTGATCGGCCAACCTGGAGAGCGCCCCCTTGGCGGCCTGCACGGGCTTGGTCTTCGATACGCCGCGTATCACAGCTGGGACACCGGTGATCTCGTCCCCTGCCTTCAACAGGGCGTCCCCCCTGGCGTTGGCCAGGCGCAGGGCTTCCCGGATGGTGGCAGCACCATCCGCGGTCTTCGCGAACTTCTCCAGGTCTGCGAGGCGGCCGGCGGTCGAGACACCCTTCACGACGAACCCGGCGCCAGTGAGGAACGTGCTGGGATCGGCGAGTACCTCGACGGCGAGGGCGGCCATCCTGTTATCGGCGTACTTCGTTCCCTTCAGCAGTTCCGCACCGGTAACCCCGCGTGCACGGGCGCCAGTCATGCCGGGCAACCCTTCGGCGAGGCCGTACGTGAGGTGTCCGCCGGCTGCCTGCAAGCCGCGCTGGAGGGGACTGCCCGCCGGGGCCTTGCCGCCGGTCACGAGATCAGTGGTGGTCGGGCCACCGCCCCGCATCTGGCCGATCACGCCCTTGGTGATGTCGCTCAGCGCCTGGAGGGGTTGCAGGGCCCACGCGATGCCGGCCATGGTGCGGTCGCTCGCCTGCGCGCGGGCGATGGCGTTCGCCTCGTCCGCCGTAAGGGTCTGCCCGGCCTTGAGTTTGGCGACGGCCTGATGGAAGAGCTTCGCGTCCATGGTGCCCGGCGCGGCATTCAGGGCAGGAGTGCTCTGGGTGGTCGGAATGCCCGCGGCCGCCGCGAAGTCGGGAGTGCCGTCCTTCGTCTTGGGAATACCGGCCGCCGCGGCGAAGTCGAAGCCGCCGCTCACTTCTTACCTGCCTTCGCCTTGTAGCCGTCGATGAGGGCGAGCACCTGGTCCTGCGTGTACCCGGCCTTCACCAGCTCGCCGCCGTAGGTGTTCACCGCGTTCCCGTCGCCGTTGATGATGGCCGCCTGGAGGCCGGCCTCCAACTGAGCATTGGGTTTGGGCGCTGGAGAGCTCGATTTCGCTGGTGTTGGTGTGGTCGGCCTGGGCGTCGCGGCCTGCGGCGAGCCAGCGACCTCGAAGTGGTACATGTCCACGAATGGCTTCCCGTCGGCCGTCTTGAAGGTGCCGCCCCACCGCAGCCCGAACTTCGGCGCCTGGGCGCCCAGGGCCTTCCACGCGGCTTGGGCGCGGGGGTCGGTGCCGGGGAGCACCTTGCCGGTCTTGGGGTCCATCCACGAGATGTCCACGGCATCGCCGTCCTCGTGGTTGCTCTCGCCGGGCTTCGCGTTCGTGACGATGTCGCCCAGGGGCCTGGCCTTACTGGCGTTCGGGCCGGGCACCGTGCGGCCCTTGGCGTACAGCGCCGCCTGCTCGTCGGCCGTGCGGGTGCCCTGCGTAATGATCGGGACGAGACCGGCCGGCGCCTTGAACCCGCCCAGCATCGTGTCCATGCGGCTCACCAGGGTGGGGCTGACACTCGTCAGGGTCACCCCTGGGGTGGTCTGGAGCGTCTTGAACGGGCTGGGCTGCGTCTCACCGGTGTGGGTGCCTGGCGTGGAACGGTCTAGGTTCCCGAAGCTGGTGGTGACGTAGTCGTCGCCCTTCTGACGGTAATCCTGGGCCATCTTCATGGCGTGGTCGCGTCCATCGACGGCGTTCTTGTACGCAGGGTCGGCGAGCAGCCCTTCGCGGTTCACGCTGCCGGACGCACCGGTGTACTGCTTCACCAGTCCATCGACCGTCGTCTGGTAGCGCTGCGCCGCCATGAGGGCGTTTCGCATTGGGGTGTAGTACTTCGTGTCGGCCGTTGACTTGATGACGCCGATGGGATCGGCGGCCTTGGCCTTCTCGACCTCAGGCCGGTACATGGGGTCACCGGGCGTCTGGGTGCGCGTCAGGGCGGTACGGGCCCCAATGTTCTGCACCTGGGCCATGTCCACCGCGTACCCACCCTTCACGCTCTGCACGTAGGCGGCGAGGCGTTCCCGTTCGACCTTCAACCTCTGGTTGATGGCCGCAATATCCGCCCAGCCCCTGGCCACGCGGACAGGCGTGAGGGCGGTCGTGCTGGCAGCGTTGGCGTTGCTGTTGTTCGCGCTGGCGTTCGCCGCGGCGGTCTGGGCGCGGGTCAACTGTTCTTTCTCGTCCACCAGTCGGTCGCGCTCGGCGATGAGGGAGCGGTAGTTCGCAGCACTGGCGTCGGTCGCTGCAATCTCAGCATTCAGCTTGTCGATCCTGCCCTGACGGGTCGCCACTTCCGTCTTGATCTCCTCCAGGGTCATGTTCATGGTGGCGATGGTGTTGGCGCGATTGACGCCGGCCGTGAGCAGGTCAGAGCGCTTGATCTGGTTGGCCAGTTCGTCGCCCGTCACACCCAGGCTGTACTTGTACCGCCCTTCGGCCAGCATTGACGCCAGCGCCGTGTCGTTCACGCCCAGTTGGCTCTTGAGGGTCGCCCACGTGCTGCCCGCCGTCGGGTTCTTCGGGTCGGGGCCGTTGTGCTGGAGGCTGTACATGCTGACGCTGCCGGCCTGGGTGGTGGCCAGTTGTGCCAGGGTCTTCACCCCCATCTCGAAGGCGGCGGTTGCGGTGCCCTGCTGCGTGTTGACCGTATCGGCGCGGAGGCCTTCCACCCGGGCACCGCTCTCAACGTGCTTGTCCTGATACTCCCGCTTCTCCAACGGCAGGAGTTCCTGCAGGCGCTTCGTGCGCGCCCAGGCCTCGCCCTGGTTCACCAGACTCTCGTTGTGTTTGTCGCTGTAGTCCTGCACCTTGTACGGCCGGAAAGTATTCAGGTCAGTTGTCTGGGCCTTCTTGTAGTCGGTGTCAGCGCCCTTGTTCAGGGTGTCGGCCACGCTGTTGTTGTGGTCGTCGTCCAGGCGCCGCCGCATCTCTGTCGGATCGAAACCGGCCACCACATCCGGCGCATACTTCTGGTACGTCGGCAGCATGCCCAGGACGGTCGAGGGGTCCTTCGTGTTCAGCACGTTCTGCCAGGACTCGGCGGTGTACATCGCGGGCGCAAGCGCAACGATTGCGTTCGCATAATCCTGCTGCTGCTGGGGTGTGAGTTCGGCCGCAGGCGTGCGGTTGAGCTGGTCGATCACGTACATGGCGCTGCGCTGGGTCGGGGTCAGGTCCTTCTTGGCCAATTCATCGAACTGCCCCTTCCAGAATTTCGTGTTGGCTTCGACGTCCAGTTCGCGCTGGGCGTTGACCTTGGCGGTGTACTCGGTGCGCGCCGCGATCGCGTACTCCAGGCCACCCTGCCCGTAGGTGGACAGGATCTGATCATCCGGAAGATCCATCAGCCGACTGGCCGGGATGCTCTGGATGCGGTCGGGGAGGGCGGGTGCCGTGGGCTGTGTCGGCCCCTGGAAGTCAGCAGGCGCGGCCTGGGGAGTGGTCGGCAGAGATGGGCCCACAAAGTCACCAGACGGTGCGGCTGGCACCTGCGAGGCGATCGGCGCTGCCGGCATCGTGGCGGCCACCGGAGTGGGCGCCGGCGTGGCAGGTGCCGCAGTCGGTCCCTGCATGGGCCCACTCGGGGGAGTGATGTCGGGACCGTCCTGCAGTCCCAGCAGCGACATCACCGCCGCGCGGCCCTGATCCCAGCCCTCACCGCTGGCCACTGTGTTGCCCAGCTCAACCCAGGTCTTCATGACCTTCCTCTTTTGGCCCTGGAGCAGTTCGGTCATGGCTGGGTTGTAAAGTGGATTCGGCTTGCCGTTGGTGGTTGGGGCGTACTGACCGATCTGGTCATCCAGTCCCTTGAGGAACGTACTGACCGGTCCACTCAGACCTCTGATCTGATCGGTCCGGACATTCCTGGCGTCGGTGGCCGCAGCCTGGTCCTCCTGCCACTTGCGGTACGCGTCGTCAGACTGATCGCGGGCAAGCAGGCGCGACTGGGACTCGTCAAACTGCCGGCGGTTCTCAGCATCGCGGGCAGCCTGAGCATCGACCTGCTGCTGTCGGTAGGCGTTATCGGCGGCGAGTTGGGCCCGCTGCTCCTCCTGCTGGCGCAGTTGATCCTGGCGATTCAGAAAGGAGGTGACCATGAGGCCAAGACCTTCACCGAGGGCGTTACCGAGTCCGTTGGAAGCAGGCGTCATGCAAGCAGTGTCGGCCAAGACCCCAGAGCAGTTGGCACGCTTTTTGCGAAACTGAAAACACCGTCCTGGAGGGCGTATTCAATTCCCGCATTTTGAGGCAGCACTTTGTCACGCCACAGCTCACTGGGCACGCTCTCGGGCAGGTATGGCGTCAGGTCGGAAGCCGTAATCTCGCCAGTTTCGGGGTCATGATCGGGCCAGATCGGCTCAGGCATGATCGGCAGGGGAGGGCGTTTGCCGATGTTGCTGGTCTGCTGGGTGTAAACGGTGCCGCCGCGCTGGACAGTGCGCGGTGTATCTGTGTTCGAAACACAGATAGCCCGGCGCACATCACCTACAAACTTGTTCCCCACTCCAGTGCGCTCGGCAATCTCACGATCACTCCAGTTCACCCACTCGTCATCTCTTAGCAACGTTTCGACTGCGCGCCGCTTGTCCGTGTTAATTCATCTTAACCCGGGATCGCTATTCAAACCAACGCTGTGCAGCACTTAATTCCCGGTAAATATAGATTAACAGGGAACTGCCGTCATGGAACTGCCCTCACATGGCCGTGGCGGTCTTCTTGCTCGTGACGTAATCGAGAAGTGCACTTCGGCGAAATCGCCATGAGTCTCCTATCTTCCGTCCAGGGAGTGTCCCGTCAGCCGCCCACTTGGCGACGGTAACGGGGTGGAAGCCCATGAATTTCGCCGCCTCTTTTAGAGTCAGCACGTCGTCGCCGATGCTCTGCTCCAACATCTGAGCCACCTCGCGGGCGATCATCCGGGCGAATACGGGCGCATTGAATACCTGGTCTTCCACAGCTGCCTCCTTCCATCCGCCCGATCAACGGGCGTTGACGGACGTCCGAACGTGGTCGAGCAACTCAGACCGGAGAAACCGCCAGTCGCGGCCCAGCTTCTTGCCAGGTATGACCCCTCTGCCGGCCATATCAAGAACGGTGTTGACGTGGATTTGCAGCAACTTCGCCGCCTGCTTCGCCGTCAGCACTTCGTCTCCAAGACTGCGCTCGAGGCGCACTGCGACTTTCTCGGCAATCAGATCGGCCAGTTGATCCACGAACTGCGAGGCGAATGCCAACGGTGACGTCATGTCAATCGCTTCTCCTCCAGGGGTGCGGTCAGCAGTTCCCGAGCCATCAGGTACGGATCCTTGAAGTACAGCGACAGCCCCCACTCCGCCGTAGACACCGCATCCTCTTCCTCGAGCAGGCCGGTCGCCACCCAATATTCCGCCCAGGTCTTCACGGTGGCCTGAAGGTGCGGCCGCACATGATGCTGGAGCACGAGGCGCAGGTGCTCCGCCATGCCGTCGGCCAGCAGCTGCTCCCGGCCGCACCGCGGGCACAGCGGCAGACCATGGCGGTCGATCATGCCCGGCAACTTCTCGCACACATCACAGGGCTGGAGCAGGTCAGTCATCCCAGTTCCTCCCGTGTCTGGACTCGGAGACGTGGTTGAGCAGGGCTGACCTCCGGAAGCGCCACGAATCTCCGAACTTGTGGCCGGGCAACTCGCCACGGGCGGCCATGCCTCGGATGGTGTTGGCGTGGAGCTGCAGCAGCACGGCTGCTTGAGTAACAGTGAGGATGTCGTCGCCGATGCTTTCTTCAAGCAGCAGGGCGACGTGCTGGGCAATACGCTTCTCCATTTCGGCCAGGTCGATGATCACTCAACACCTCCTGAGTGGCCCCGCCCAGAGCCTGGGCGGGGCCGGTGAGCTGATGGCTTAGGGCCGGCCGAGGAGGCTGCGGACACGGGCCAGCCGCTCCGGGTACCGCACCTCGTTTTGATTCATGAAGCACCACTCGATGGCATCCGCGATGTCATCCACGCTCGCGGCCGTCTGCCCCCAGTGCAGCACCCACTCCCGCACGGTGTGCTCCAGCAGGGCCGTCAGGTGGTCATGCGCCGCCTTGTTCAGTGCGCGCTCCTGGCTGTGCTGCGGGCACAGGTACTCCACGCCCGTTCCGCCCCACAGGGGGTAAAGCATAAGGTTGGTCGTCCGGCCACAGACCTCGCAGAACTTATCCGAGTTCGCCACGGTCACGGTGCAGGCCTCGCACACGTACTCGTGCAGGCCGGGGTGACGTTCCGAATTCTCCGGCATGGGCTGATCGCAGTTAAAGCATGTGATGCCGCTGGTTGCAGTGGGGTCGCACATGGGCTGCACTCCTGTGATGGTCACGAGTGGGCGGTGGGTGACAGGCGGCCGGCTCACACGGCCAGCGGGTGGGCGTGCGTGGCGGGGCTGACCGGCAGGCGGGTCTCGGCGGTCATGGTGGTGCTGGTGGCGCCGTGGAGGATTCGCACGGCGCGGTCGAGCGTGTCCGGCAAGCCGTTCACTTCGACAGTGAGCCCGGCGGGCGTGCGGG
>NZ_JACHFK010000024.1 GCF_014201805.1 Deinococcus metalli
GCAGGAACGCCTGAAAGTCCATGACCGATGGTGCGCCTCAGCTAAATTCCCATCATCAAATGTGCGGAAGTTCCATTTTTAGGCCGCCAACGACAGAGGCTGGTGCTCGCTGGCTTAACGACTGCTGCGGGTCGGCGCAATGCGCCATGAACAGAGCCAGATCCTCCCCGTATCCCATGTCTGTAACCTCAGTCAGAAGGCCGACTGAAGGTCACCACTGTCAGCAGGTTGACAAGTACCCAGGGACGACGTTAGGCGTCGTCCTTCTTCGCGACCACGGCCTCCTCCACAGGGATCGCCCCCAAGGACACCATGACTGACCACCCGACAGTGACCGCCCACACCGCTGGAGAAGCCCCCTCCACCAATCGCCGCAGCCTGCTCAAGCACCTCACCGCCACCGGTGTGGGGCTCGGCCTCAGTGGACTGGCCTCGTCCGCCCTGGCGGGCGGTGCCACTGGCCCCATGAAGATGGACCTGAACGAGAAGGCCTTCCGCGTGGGCGTCATCGGGCCCGCTGAGCTCTCCCTGATCACCAGCCAGATCGCGGTCGACCGGGCCACCCATGTGCACGCCCGGGAGTTCGCCCGCTTCGAACTGCGGGAGGCCATTGCGGTGACCACCGTGCTCAAAGAGCTCAAGACCCCAGTGCCTCCAATGGATGCCAAAGCCAAGGCGACGCTCGCACGCATTCAGTCCGCTGCCGCTGGGAAGGACTTTGATACGGCGTACATCATGGCCCAGCATGACAACCACGTCTTTTTGCAGCAACTGGCGACGGCGTATCTGGCGAATACCACGCCGAATGAACCGACGTTCCCGGAGCAGCAGGGGCGGCATCTGGCGACGCTGGCCCTGAATCAGTTCACGGAGCATGTCGAATTGACGGCGCGAATCCTCAAGGAATTGAGTTATTGACCGTCGCCGGAGTTGACCACAGGCGTTCACAGCAGGCGGTCGTGCACCTCCATCCAGGGCGCCCTGGCACGGGTGGCCCACCAGGCGGACGAGGCCGCTGACCGGCAAGTGGCGGCGGACTGGGGCGCGCTGACCAAGGGGGGCAAATGGCTGCCCGCCCACTGCTGGAGCCCCAGAGCCGGCAGGTGCCGACCCTCCCGGACATCTCGGACTGGGTCACCCTGAGTCCCCAGGAACGCCAGCAGTTGGCCCTGGCTGGTGAGGTGTGCGCGGCCGTGCTCGGCCTGACCATTCATGAACCGCTGAACCTGAAACCCGGTTCAGTTCCGGCGATCACGTCCGCCGGCCTGCGCCAGCTGAAGGGGCTTTCTGATCCTGTCCCGATCGTTCCCCAGCCCTCTCGCCACGAATCACCGCACGGATCCGTCCGTCACACCAGCATCTCATCTGAATTTCAAGTGAGCGACAGGTGTCTAGCCTGTCGACTGGTTCTGCGTTTCAACGTTCCCCAGTATACGCGAGGCCGCACGGTCCACCTCCTGCCGTCGGAGGCGCCCCGCCGGGCAAGGCTCAAGAAGTCTTGGCGTGATCGGGCGCCTTGCCACACGGCACGCCCCGACTGTAAGGGATGACTTCGCCCACGCCCGCTACCCCGCCCGCCTCACAGGGCCGCTCCAGTTCTTCGTTCCACCACATCCGGCGCGGCCAGGGCAAGCCGCTGCTGTTGATCCATGGGCTGGGCAGTTCCTGGCAGACCTGGGCGCCGATCCTGGCCGGACTCGAAGCGCAGCGTGAGGTGATCGCCGTCGATCTGCCCGGCTTCGGCCACACGCCCCCGCTGCCCGGTGCAGTGACCATCGCCACGCTCGCCGACGCGCTGACTGATTTTCTGACGCGGGAGAACCTCCTGGGCATCGACGCCGTGGGCACCTCGATGGGCGCCCGACTGGTGCTGGAACTCGCGCGGCGCGGGGGCGTCCTGGGAGCAGTGGTATCGCTGGATCCGGGCGGGTTCTGGCAGGGCTGGGAACGGGGCTTCTTCTACAGCACGGTGGCCGCGTCCATCCGGCTGATCCGTGCGCTTCAGCCGGCCATGCCCGCCCTGACGGCGTCGCCCGTCGGCCGCAGCGCCTTGTTCGCCCAGTTTTCCTCGCATCCCTGGGCCCTGGCGCCGGAACTCACCCTGACGGAAATGAGGAGCTTCGCCGCCTCGCCTTCCACCGACGAACTGCTGCACAACCTGGCGTTTGGCGAGGCGCAGCAGGGTGTGCCCAGGGGACGGTTGGAGCACCCTCTGGTGATCGGCTGGGGCCGCTGGGACCGGGTGTGTCTGCCGGTACAGGCATCGAGGGCTCAGGAGCTCTTTCCCGACGCCCACCTGCAGTGGTTCGACCACAGCGGCCACTTCCCACACTGGGATATGCCCGCTCAGACGCTGCGGCTGATTCTGGATACCACTGCCTGACAGGGCAGCCGACGGCTCTGGCACGTTAGAGACTGTTTATCAAGTGTCTGGGAGGGGGTTGTGGCAAGTTGTTTTGGTAGGGTGGCGCGGTGTTGAGTGGTCACAAGCTTCCCGGCTACCGGTTCCCGCTTGAGGTCATCGGGTATGCCATCTGGCTTTACCACCGATTCACGTTGAGTTATCGGGACGTCGAGGAACTCTTACTGGAGCGCGGCATTGCCGTCACCCGCGAATCCATTCGCACGTGGTGCATCAAGTTCAGTGATCTGTTTGCCCAGGGACTGCGCCACCGCGAACCCCGGCGGGGTTCACGGTGGCATCTCGACGAAATGCATGTGGAAGTCGGTGGGGTCACACACTGGCTATGGCGAGCCGTCGATGCGCACGGCATTGTCCTGGACGTGTTCTTGCAGCGTCACCGCGACACGGAGGCGGCCACAACCTTCTTCAGCAGGCTGCTGGGCCAGTACGGCGTCCCTGTCTCCCTGCACACCGACAAGCTGTGGAGTTATGGTGCGGCCCTGCGCAAACTTCCCGTGCTCCACGGCGTGGAGCACGTCCAGGTCGTGTCGACGGCGCGCTGCAACAACCCCATCGAGCAATCCCATCGTCCCACACGACGACAAGAGCGCCAGCAGCGCGGTTTCAGATCACGACGACGAGCTCAAGGATTCCTCGACCTGCACGCCCGCATCACGAATCTCCACCACCCGGCCCGCTGCACCGTTCCCGCTCATCACCATCAGAAACAGGCGTTCCATCTCTGGCGCGAAGTGGCGCAGCAGGCGGCCTGAAGGTCAGGCCGCCTGCGTCCCTAACGTTTCTTGACCTCCCTGAAGGCGACAACTTGCCACAACCCACGACAATCCTGGTGGAGTCCCTGTTCCTGACACGGCTATTGTAGGGCGAGCCTAACATGATCACCATGTCAACCGTCAACGGCATTGTCGGTGTCGTGCTCAACCTCATCCTGGCTGGCTTAGGCTTTGTGCTTGCGCCCAAGCCGAGGGGGAAACAGGGCTTGTACTGGTTTGCCCTCTGGCTGGCTGGTAATGCGATCCTGCCAATCTTCTTCCGGCATCCCTATCATTTCTTCTACTTGAACTGGGCCTTCGCCGTGAATCTGTTCAGTGCCGAGGAATTCGCCAGGACAACCGGACTTATCGGCAAGAGGCGGGCCTCCTGATCCGTGCAGTGATCCGTAGCGGCAGGGCATCCCGAACGGATCTGCAGCAGGCCATACCCTCGACCAACCAGCAGTCGAGTCTCCGAATCGTCTGACGATCAGGTCACTACGGACTTCCGCTCGAATCAATAGATCCAGCGGCGGCGGGCCAACGCCTTCATCTGGGCAGCACGTCCCACCCGCACAGTGCCCCTATGCGAGTCCTCGTCCTGGCCCTGGTGCTGGGCAGTGCCGGCGCCCTCAACCTTCACGCGCCGCTCCTCCCCGATCCGGCCCTGACCCCCGGTGACGCCCTCACCAGCGACCCCGCCGTCATCTGCACGCCCGGCTACACCCACACCGTCCGCAACGTCCCCCAGGCGCTCAAGGAGCCGATCTACCGCGCCTACGGCATCACCTCCCGCGAAAAAGGCGAGTATGAGATCGACCACCTGATCTCCCTCGAACTCGGCGGCTCCAACTCAGCCCGCAACCTCTGGCCGGAGTCCTTCAAGACCCAGCCCCTGAACGCCCATGTCAAGGACACCCTCGAGAACACGCTGCACGACCTGGCGTGCAGCGGCAGGCTCACCTTCGTCCAGGCCCAGCAGGCCATCGCCCAGAACTGGTAAGCCGCGTACGTCACGTACGTCGGCCCACTCCTGGGAGGAGCGTCCGTGGGCACGCCGGGAGCGAGGGGCCCGGCGGGGACGGGGCTCCCGGCGGCGCCACAGCCCACCGCGGCGCCATCCACCGTGCCTGTCAGCTCCGCGCCCCTGCCCAGCCCTATCAACCCGGCGGGAGGCCAGGGGCTCCATGCCCCTGGCGCCGTTGCCCCCCTGCCCGGTGGGGGCTGCCCGAGTACGGCCCCGATCAAGGTGAGCCGCAAGGGGATCTACCATCTCCCGCAGGGAGATGGGAACTACACCGCGACCAAGGCGATCGTCTGCTTCGCGACTCCGGCCGCGGCTGAACAGGCCGGCTATCGGGGGATCCGATGACCAGCAACAAGCTCAACTCCACGGCGAACATACCGTCCATCACCAACTCCACCGATCCGCGGGATGCCCAGCTGCTTGCCCGCGTGCAGGCGCTGCTGGCGGGTCACCTGCCGCCGGGCGTCACCCTGGAACGCAGCGAGGTGAATGCCGGGGTGGCCGCGACGGCGGGGGGGTACCTGTACCTGCGCTTCGTGGTGCCGACGGGCGCGCCCGTGGAGTTCTGGGCGCACTGGGGGCCGCGCGACCATGTGGGCGACAAGAGCGGCCAGGTCAGCGTCAAGGCGCCGGGGAGCGGAACGACGGCCTGATGATGCTCGGCGCGCTGGTCGACCGGCCCACCCGCGCCGCCCTGCGGGCCGGTACCGACGCAGCCTGACCCCAGATCAGATGATGTCGGGCCGCAGGGCACCGGCCCCGCTGGCCACTGGTGCTTCCTGGTCGACGTGGCCGGCACCCGCCTGGAGCCCTTGGAGCGCGTGCTGCCCTACAGCGGGATGTGGAACAGCGACACCCCCTTCCAGGCCCTGGAACCCATGACCATCACGGCCCTCGCGCAACTGCCAGGGCTCCAGCGCGTGGTGGGCCAGTGGCAGTGGCCTGAGGAGTTCCGCTGATGGGCAGCCGCTACGACTTCACCTACCCCGGCTGCGGGTACCACGCGGAGGACTCCGGCGGGGAGGCCTGGGGCATGGTCGCCGTCAGCACCCCCATCAGTTGCCAGGACTGCCGGAAGCTGCGCGACGTCGAAGTCGGGGAATACGGCCTGGCCACCAGGGAGTCCGAACCCTGCAGTTGGGGAACGGACGCTTTCTGACGGGATGGACTGGAACCGTCGTGTCAACGGGACAACACATGATCGAGTGATGGAGGACCAGTCTGGCACCAGCGTCGGGCCCAACGCCTGCCGTGCCCCCACAAGGAGCCTCCTATGCGATCCACTTCCACCATGCCCACACGCCTGTCCACCCTGGCCCCTAGAGGTCGACCATGACCTTGACGTCGCCCATCCATTCCCTGATGCCCCGTCAGCCCGTCCCAGAATTGAGCGTTCCCCTGGTCGGTGGCGGCCACTGGACGCTGGCTGAACAGACGCCACACCTCTTTACCATGGTCGTCTTTTACCGCGGCCTGCACTGCCCCGTATGCGCCAGGTACCTGCGGGATCTGCACAGCCTGCTGCCAGAATTCACCCAGCGTGGCGTCTCCATCATCGCATTGAGCAGCGATACGCAGGAGCGGGCCGAGCGGGCCAACGCCAACTGGCACCTGGACGGCCTCACCCTCGGCTACGGTCTCGACCTGCACGTTGCCCGGCACTGGGGGCTGTACGTGTCGGCATCAATCGGAGTGACCTCCACCGGGGTGGAGGAGCCGGCGCTGTTCAGCGAGCCGGGCGTGTTCCTGGTCCGCCCGGATCGCTCGCTGTATTACGGGAGCACGCAGACCATGCCCTTCGCACGGCCGGCCTTCCGGGATCTGCTCGGGGCCATAGACTACGCGGTGACCAAAAACTATCCGGCGCGTGGTGAGGTCATGGCGTTCTGAGCCCGCGTGACCCTCCTTCTCCCGTCGAGGTACCCCTGACTCCTCCCCGTACGCCCCATCCAGATGATCCCGTCGAGTTGCAGGTCGAGCCCCAGGGCCAGGGGGCCCGGCTCCGCTATGCGCTGCTCGGTCAGCCGCAGCTGTGGTGGGGTCTCGCTCGGGCGTCGCGCCTCCCGGCCGCCTTGACGCCAGCGCAACGTCACGCGTTCCAACGGACGTTCAGCGCCCGCGTGCTGAAGCATCTGGGCGTGCGCCTCGACGTCACCGGGTTGGAACATGCGCAGGGCGGCCCGTACGTAATCGTGGCGCTGCATGAGGGCATCGCGGATCCACTGTGCCTGCTGCAGCTGCCCCTCCCGATGCGCTTTGTCGCGCGGCGGGAGATCTTCGGCTGGCCCGGCATCGGCCCGGCGATCACCCGGCTGGGGCATGTGTCGATCAACCCCGAGCATCCGCTGGGCGGCTTCCGTGACCTGTGGCGCAGCGCCAAGCGCATCGTGGGGGGCGGGGAAAGCCTGGCGGTGTTCCCGCAGGGGGCGATTGCGGGCCTCCAGAGTGACTTTCACCGGGGCGCGTTCGAGGTGGCCCGGCGCGTCCAGGCCCCGATCCTCCCCGTGGCCATCTCAGGCACGCACCGCATCTGGGCACACCCGTTTTCTCCCGCCCTGCGCTATGGGCAGCGGGTCAGCCTCACCGTGCTCCCACCCATCAGCGCGCACGACGTGCAAGGCACCGCATCCGAGGTCCTGCGGATCCAGACCCGCCGGGCCATGAAGGCGGCCGCCCTCGCCCCCGGCGCGGCACCCGCCCGCCGCTTCGACCCGGATCGGGACGGCTACTGGGACGGCTACCAGCTGGACATCGATCCGGACTTCCCCGACCTGGCGCGGCAGATGGCCGAGCACCGCGCCGCCCTCCTGGCCCGGTCGGCCTGACCCCTTGAGGAACTCCATGAACAAACTCCCCCTCCTGGCCCTGACCACCGCCCTGCTCACCCTGGACACCATGGGCACGGCCCAATCCACCCCCTCGTGGGCGGCCACGCAGAAAGCAGCCCAGAATCAGACCGTGAACTTCTACATGTGGGGCGGCTCCAACGACATCAACGCCTACGTGGACACCGTGGTCGCCCCCGCCGCGAAGAAACTCGGCGTGACCCTGCGCCGCGTGCCGGTGTCCGACACCGTACAGGCCGTGAACAAGGTGCTGGGCGAGAAGCAGGCCGGCAAGAACGCGGGCGGCAGCGTGGACCTGATCTGGATCAACGGCGAGAACTTCAAGACCGCGCAGCAGGCCAAGCTGCTCCGAACCGGGTGGGCCGAGGCGCTGCCGAACGCGAAGTACGTGAACTGGCAGAGCCCCGCCATCCGTACGGACTTCGGCTTCCCCGTGGACGGTGCAGAGTCCCCGTGGGGCAGCTCGCAGTGGCAGTACGTGTACGACTCCACGCGCGTGAAGGAGGCCGACCTGCCGCATTCGTTCAGGGCGCTGGCCACCTGGATCCACGCGCATCCGGGGCGCTTCACCTTTCCGGCCCCACCGAACTTCTCCGGGAACCGCTTCCTGCGCCAGGCGATGTTCGAACTCGCGGGCGGGCAGGCGCAGTTCACCGGCGCCTTCAAGCCGGACGTCTGGGCCAAAACGTCGCCACTGCTGTGGTCGTACGTGAACGCTATCCGGCCAGATCTGTGGCGCAACGGGCAGACCTTCCCGGCGGACGTGCCGAACCTGTACTCGCTGTTTTCCAACGGCGAGATCGACTTCGCGTTCGTGCAGAACATTGCGGGGATCGCTGCCGAGGTGAACAGCGGCGTGCTGCCGAACACGGCGCGGGTGTTCATCTTCGACGCGGGCACCGTGACCGACACGCACTACGTCGCCATTCCCTACAACGCCGCGCACCCAGACGCCGCGAAGGTCGTCGCGAACCTGCTGCTCACGCCTGAGCTGCAACTGGCCAAGCTCTCCGGCAAGGTCTGGGGCGACGGCCTGGGCATCGATCCGCAGCGGGTGAGTCCAGCCTTCCAGGCGCAGGTGAAGGCGGCGCTGAAGGTCGGGCCGTACACCCTCGACCCGGCGCTGCTGGCCAAAAAATCATTTGGCGATGTGGCCGCCGAGTACGACCGGAACGTGCAGGACGGCTTCAAGGCCAACGTCCTGAAGTGAGGCGGTGGCTGCCGCTGCTGCCCGCCCTGCTGATCACCGTGGGGCTGTTCGGCGGCGGGCTGCTCCTCAGTGTCGTGCAGAGTCTGGGGTATGCGCCCGCGCTGGGGCAGACGGCGCTGAACGTTGACGCCTACCGCGCGCTGCTGGCGGATCACACCTTCTGGGCGTCTCTGGGCCTGACCGCGTGGGTGGCGACAATCAGCACGGCCCTTGCGGCCGTCTTCGGGACGGGACTGGCGCTGCTGCTGCACCGCGCCGGGCGGGCGGCCCCAGGCCACGCCGCCCGCCTGCGCTTCCTGGCGGGGCTCACGCTGCCGATTCCCCACCTCGTCGCGGCGATCCTCACGCTGCTGCTGCTGTCGCAGAGTGGCCTGCTGTCGCGGCTCACGCTCGCGGCCGGGCTCACGCAGGGCCCGCAGGACTTCCCGGCGCTCCTGTACGACCCGCGCGGCGTGGGCATCATCCTCGAACTGGTGTGGAAGGAAACGCCGTTCATCGCCCTGAATGTGCTCGCCGTACTCAGCGGCCTTGATCCCCGCCTCCAGGACGTGGCCCGGAGCCTGGGGGCGGGCCGGTGGTCACGGTTCACCGGGATCACGCTGCCGCTGGTCCGCCCGGCGCTGCTGTCGTCGGGCGTGCTGGTCTTCGCGTACACGCTGGCGTCGTTCGAGGTGCCCGCCCTGCTCGGCGCGACCTCCCCGACCACACTACCGGTGCTGGCCTACCGGGCGTTCACGGATGCCGACCTGAACGCCCGCGCAACCGCCATGGCCCTGAGCGTGGTCATCGCCCTCCTGGGCGGGCTGCTGGTCTGGGCCTACGTCCGTGCCCAGGCGGCCGGACGGCTGCGATGAGCCGGGAGAAGCCTGTCCGATCCGGGAAGCGCCGGGGTGACGACGCGTCTGCCGCCGTGAACGGTTCGCCTCTATGACTGCACCCCGCCGCCCGACCACGCTGGCGCTCGGTCTGGGCGTCTCTGCGCTGCTGCCGCTGGCACTGCTGGGCACGTGGTCGTTCGCAGGCCGGTGGTTTTTCCCGGCCCCGCTGCCCACCGAGTGGAGCCTGCGGGCGTGGTCGGCCGTGCTCGCGCCCGGCGCGCAGGTCTGGACGGCCCTGTGGGGCAGCGTGTGGGTGGCGACCGTGGCGGCACTGCTCGGGACGGCCATCGCCCTTCCGGCCGCGCGGGCGCTCGGCGGGTGGCGCGGGGCAGGGCGCGGATGGGTGCAGGCGGCGCTGCTGGGGCCGCTGGTGCTCCCGGCGTTCGCGTCGGTGATGGGCATCCAGGTGGTGTTCATCCGCCTGGGCCTCGCGGACACCCGGGTGGGCGTGGTGATCGCGCACCTGATCCCGGTCGTGCCGTACGCTGTGGTGCTGCTGGGCGGCGTGTTCGCCGGCTACGATCCCCGGCTTGAGGAGGTCGCCCGCACCCTCGGGGCACGTCCGGCGCAGGTGTGGTGGCGCGTGACCCTTCCCGCCATCCTGCCCGGCGTGCTCGTCACGGGGCTGTTCGCGTTTCTGGTGTCGTGGAGCGAGTACCTGCTCACACTGATCGTCGGCGGCGCGCAGGTACTGACGCTGCCGCTGCTGCTGTTCAGTGCTGTGCAGGGCGGCGATTACGCGATCACCGCGGTCGTGTCGCTGCTGTACCTTGCGCCCACGCTGCTGGTCTTTGCGCTGGTGGCCCCGCGCGTGCAGGGCTGGCGCACGTGACCCGGCTGGAACTGCGCGCCGTGAGGAGGACGTATCCAGGCGGGCTGGAGGTGCTGCGCGGTATCGACCTGGATATCCACAGTGGCGAGCGCTTCGTGCTGCTGGGCGCGTCCGGCAGCGGCAAGAGCACCCTGCTGCGCGTGATCGCCGGTCTGGACGCGCCGGACGCCGGGGACGTCTACCTAGACGGCCAGTCCATGACCGGAGTGCCTGCCGAACGGCGTGACCTGGGTCTGGTCTTCCAGCAGCCGCTGCTGTTTCCACACCTGAGCGTCGAGGGCAACCTGCGCTTCGGCCTGCGCCACCGGAAGCTGCCCGAAGTCGAAGTCACGGCCCGAGTGGCGGACATGCTTGTGCGGACGGGCCTGGACGGCCTCGGCCCACGCCGCCCGAACCAGTTGTCCGGCGGCCAGGAAGGCCGCGTCGCCCTGGCCCGCGCGCTGATCACCCGCCCCCGCGCGCTGCTGCTTGACGAGCCGCTGAGTGCCCTGGACGCCCCGCTGCGCCGCGAGCTCCGCGAGTGGATCGTGACCCTGCAACGCGCCACGGGCACCACGCTGCTGCTCGTCACCCACGACCAGGAGGAGGCGCTGGCCGTCGCGCAGCGCATCGGGTTCCTGCATGGCGGCCACCTCCAGCAGGTCGGCACGCCGCAGGAGATCTACGCGCGGCCGGCGACCGTGGACGTGGCCCGCTTCTTCGGCGCGCTGAATATCGTTCCCGGCCAGCAGGAGGGCCTGCTGGTCAACACGGTTCTGGGCTGCATCCACGCGGCCCGGCCCGGCCACGGTTCCGTCAGCGTCACCATCCGCCCAGAGGCGTGGCAGCCCGGTCCGGCGGCGGTGAATACGGTGGAGGGCGTGATCCGTTCCACGACCTTCGGTGGTGCCCACTGGACCTACGTGCTGGACGCCTGTGGACTGCCTCTCGTGTGGCATGCGCCGACCAGCGTTCACCTCCAGCCGGGCGACCCCCTCACTCTTCACGCGCCTCCGGACGCCTGCTGGCCCGTGGCCACAGACGTCCAATGATTACCTGCCGAGTACCCTGAGGCGCTCGCGCACCTGCTTCAGGTCGTACGCCTGCCAGTAGGTGGTCGGGGTGAGGGCGGCCGCCGCCGTCAGCACGCCGCGCGCTTCGGCCGTCAGGGGGCCGGCGCGCCGCGGCTGGGCCTTCGCGAGCAGCAGCAGGTCGTCAGCGTACGTCAGGCGGTAAAACACCTCGTTCGGTTCGAGTTCGATGGCACGGCGGTGGTCGTCCCGCATGGCCTGCTCACTTGCCCCGACCGCCAGGGCCACCAGGGAACCGAGCGCGAGCGCCTGGGCGTGCCAACCGCCCAATCCCATCCACCCGCGCGCCTGCCCCGGATCGAGGGTCACGGCCCGCTCGTACAGCGTGCGGATCTCACGGCCGACCTGGGTGGCCTTCACGAGACCCGTTCCAGGCAGTTGCAGCGCCAGCGCGTTGGCAAGTTCCACGTGCGCGTCCGCATTGCGCGGATCGGCGGCCAGCGCGGCGCGGGCCGCCGCCTCGGAGCGGGCGTACAGGGCGCGCTTGGCCGCGTCGGTGGGTACGAACACTGCCTGCCCGACGTATGAACGTGCCAGCAGGGCCAGCGAAGGCGCGTCGTTCCGGCCGGTCAGCAGGGTCACGGCCGCGTCCGGCTGACCGCGCAGCAGGGCCACCAGGGCGTCATCCACGGGAGCGGCCGACACCAGCCTCCCACCCAGCAGGGTGACGAGCAGGAAGACGCGCCGCAGTGGCCGCAGGTCAGGTCGGCGCATGGGAAGCCTCCAGATGATGGGCGAGGTGACGGACGACCGCCCGCGCGTCCGGGCCGGCGGCGCGCACCGTGCCGGACGCCACAGTGCGCTGACCAGGGAGGCCCACGAAGTACAGGCCCGGGATCGCCGTGCTGCTCCCGAGGCACTGCCGCGGCTCCCCGTCTGGGCCGAGCGCCGGCGGCGGCAGATATGCCCCATTCCAGCCGTACCCGGTCGCGAGGATCACCGTATCGATGGGCTCCACGCTGCCGTCCGCCCAGCGCACCCCCCCTTGCGTCAGGGCCGTGAACATGGGCCGGAGGTCTGGATTCCCGCGGTGCAGGGCGGCGCGCAGGCCGGGGACAGCGATGACGGGCTGCGCGTCAGGCACGCGCCCAAAAGCGCCAATGGGCACACGTTCCACACCAGACCATGTGAGCCAGTCGGTGAGGTCATGACCCAGGGGCCGCTGCGGGAACAGCCGGAGAGGGTGGCGGAACGCGAGCGTCACCCTCGCCACGCGCCCCAGCTCCGCGGCGATCTGTGCGCCGGAGTTGCCCGCGCCCACGACCACGATCCGCTGCCCCGCGAAGGGCTCCGGATGGCGGTAGTCGGAGGCGTGCAGCGTCTGCACCCGACTGTGCTCGGCTCCCGGCAGGGACGGCCGGTGTGGTCGCCGGAAGGTGCCGGTGGCGGCCACCACCGTCCGGGCCGACCACGTCCGACCATCCCGGGAGGTGATGTGAAAGCCGCCGTTCATGGACTGGACGCAGGTCACGTCCGCGTCCTGCTCGACCGGCAGGGCCAGCTGCTCCGCGTAGGCGCGCAGGTAGGCGGCCATGGCGTCCCGGGAGGGGTAGTGGTCGGGCGGGCCAGGAAACGGCAGGCCCGGCAGCCTGGAATGCCGCGCGGGCGTGAACAGCGTCAGGCTGCTGTAGTACACGGGCCACGCCCCGGATGGACTGGAATTCGCCTCCAGAACCGTGAAACGCAGGTTGCGGCGCTGCAGCCAGAATGCCGCCGCGAGGCCCGCCGAGCCGCCGCCGATGACCAGCGCATCCAGGGGCGTACCGTCGTTCACACGCTGGCGTCGGCCCGGCCAGGACGCGCTTTGCCGAAGTGCTCCCCCTCGGTGAACAGCCCCAGGTACGTCTGCCGGGTCGCCTCCGCGAAGGTCGGGTAGGACACCGGGAGCAGCGCCACCCGCAGGGGATGCACGCCCAGGCGCGGCGACACGCTCAGCCCCTGGATCAACTCGCCGGCGCGGCTCCCGACGACCTGCGCCCCCACCACCCGCAGACCCACCGGGGAACCGAGCATGCCCCGCAGCGCCACGAGCTTCACGAAACCGGACTCGCCCTCGGTCACTGCCCGGTCGAGGTGCAAGAAATCGTAGTCGACGACGGTCACCCGGTCACCGTAGCGCGCCACGGCCTGCGCTTCCGTGAGGCCCCAGTGGGCGATCTCCGGATCGGTGTAGGTCACCCACGGGATCAGCGCGACCCGCCCAGCCGGTGCGCGCAGGCGCGCGGCGGCGCGGCCGAGCCAGCCCACGCTCCCCAGGCCGGCCAGCGTGCCGCGCTCGGTCGCGCCGTGCGTGAACATCGGCCCGCCCACCACGTCCCCTGCGCCCCACAGGTACGGGCACGTGATGGACTGCATGGACGGCGTGACTGTCAGCCCCTGGTCGTTGTAGGCCGCGCCGATCACGTCCAGGCCCAGACCGTGCACGCGGGGCCGCTTGCCGGTGGCCACCAGCAGGTGCGTGCCGTCCACAGCCACGCCGCCCTGCAGGTGCAGCCGCACGCCGACCTCGGTGGGCTCCACGCGGGTGGCCTGCGCTCCCAGGTGCACCGTGAGGCCCTCGGCGCGCAGAGCCGTGAGCAGCGCCCGCGACGCCTCGGGCTCGTCCTTGGGGATCAGGCGTTCCGCGGCCTGCACGACCGTAACCCGGCTGCCCAGACGGGCCATGGCCTGCGAGAGCTCGCCGCCGATGGGGCCGCCCCCCAGGACAATTAGGTGCTCTGGGCGTTCCGGCACGTCGAAGACCGTCTCGTGCGTCAGGAAGGGAACGTCTCGCAGTCCCTCGAGGTCCGGCACGCTCACCTCGGAGCCCGTCGCGAGCACGAACTCCCCCGCCATGACGGTGCGGGTTCCCTGCGCGTGCGTGACCTCCAGCACGTGCGGGGACACGAAGGCCGCCTCGCCCGCGATGACGGTGATGCCACGCGCGGCGATGGCCTGCGGGGAATCCACCGGCTCGAAGTGGTCGATGACCCGGCGCACCTCCGCCCGGACCACGGCCCAGTCCGGCCGGCCGGTGACGTCCAGGCCCAGGGCGGCCGCGCCCCGGGCGGTGTGCACCCGCTTCGCGAGCGACAGCAGCGCCTTGGACGGCACGCAGCCGGTGAACAGGCACTCCCCGCCGGTGCGGTCGCGTTCCACCAGGATCACGCGCCGGCCCAGCGAGGCGGCCAGTCCGGCCGCCGTGAGGCCCGCAGAGCCGGCCCCGATCACGACCACGTCGGCCTTGAGCGGGGTGGTGCCGTGGTCGGTCGGTTGGGCCCAGACGAACGCCGGAGGGGTGGGATCGTGGGTCATCGTGGTGTTCTCCCTCCATCATCGTTCAAGGTATGTGCCGCCGTGGACATCTGGGCACAGCCCTGACGCCACGTGGAGAGGCCACCCAGGACGAGCATGCTGGCCATGAACCCGTAGACCCACAGGGGCAGGTTGTGCCCGGCCACCAGCACGTACAGGTACGCGCCGATGAACAGCAGACCCGTCGTGAGGGCAGGCAGCAGGGTCGGGCCACCCCGTCGCGCCCGGCGCCACCACCAGGACACGGACAGCGCGAACAGGGGCATGCTGCCGAAGTACAGCGCGCCGAACACAGCAGGATTCACGCCGTACTGGGCACTGAGGGTCTGCGAGGTGTGAATCGCCCACGCCAGCATCAGGGGTTCTCCCGGCCCAGGGGGGCGGTCAGGTCGAATAGACGCATCGGTGTCCTCCAGGGCCCCAGCGTAGGGGCGCCGCCACAGGCGGTGTGTCGCCGGCACGACACGCGGCCAGCCCACCCAGTGTCATACTGGACTGAACCCCCGATCCAGACGCCGCCGGGTGGCCGTCGGGGCCGGAGGGAAGGGGACGTGCGGCCCGAATGGCGCGAGGTGATCCCCGGAGGTGCCCCGTGACCCGCATCCTCGTTGCCCTGCTCTGCCTGCTGCTGATGGCCTCGGGAAGGACGCGGCCAGCCCTGCCCTTCCCCGACAACCCCGATGCGAACCAGTGCGGCCTGCCGGTGCTCCTGAACGCCCGCGGCACCGTGACTGGCACGTACCAGGGTCACGTCTATGAGCAGGTCGTCCGGCTGTACGACAGCCACGCCCGGCAGCATGTGGTCGCCCTGGTGCCACGGAACACCCCGGCCCATGCGCTGCTGATGGTCAGCGGCCCCGGCTGAATTACGTGCTGGTGCGACTGCAGGTGAACGCCCACACGGTCGAGGGCTGGCTGCCGGAGCCGTACTTCACGTCCGTCCGGCCGGTGGCCACAGGCGAGGTGCAGCTCAAGACCACCGGTGGCCCCAATGGCCTCACATTGAACCCGCGCCGAGGAGATTCACGGTGACCACAGGTGAACGCCCACATGCCCAGGACAGGCAGGATCGCTCTGCATCCGGCACACACCTCCTGTCCATCGGTCAACTCGCGCGGCAGACCGGTGAGTCCATCAAGGCAATCCGCTACTGGACGGATCGTGGCCTGTTGACATGTACGCGGCGTCCCAGCGGCTACCGCACCTACCCGGTCATGAGCGGCTCGCAGGTGCGGTTCATCCGCTCGGCGCAGGCCGCAGGCTTCAGCCTGGACGCCGTCCAACAGGTGCTCGCGATCCGACAGGCGGGCGAGCAGCCCTGCGAACACGTCAAGGCTGAACTGGAAGCGCACCTGAGCGCCGTACGCGCGCAGATCGCACACCTTCAGGCGCTTGAAGTGCAGGTGCAGGCGAGGCTCGCCTGGGCACATCAGCATCCGGATCCACCATGCAACGGTGCAGGGTGCGTCTACCTCGACGTCCCCCAGGGGGCTTGACTCTCCCGTCCAGGGGAGGGCCTAGCCTGCGGGGTATGACTGATCCGCTCTGCTGCGCGCCCACCCGGGGCGAAACGTCCAGTGTGTGCCCGGTCTGCGGCACGACCGGCAAGCCGGTGAAGCTGATCACCCTGAAGGCCCTGCTGACGCCCGGTGCCCTGGCCACCCTCGCCCCTGAGAGGGCATACCGCTTCTGTCCGGACGCCGGATGCGACGTCGTGTACTTCGCAGGTGGACACACGTACGCTCAGGCGGACGTGAAGGTCAGGGTGTACCAGAAGGACCGATCCACCGACGTTCCTGTCTGCTACTGTTTCGGGCACACCCGCGCCGGCCTCGAACTGGCCAGGCTCGACGGGCATGCTGAAGCCATCACGCAGTCCATCCAGGGACATATCAAGGCCGGTCGCTGTGGGTGCGAGGTCAACAATCCACAGGGCAGCTGCTGCCTGGGTACCGTAAAGGGCCTGGTCACCCGGTTGCGGGACGCAGCACGAGCTGGGGCGGGAGCGGCTTTGTGAAGACCGTCCATGCTCCCCTGCTCCTCGGCGCCGTCGTGCTCCTGTGCCCCTGTCACCTGACCGTCCTGAGCGTGCTGCTGGCCGCAAGTGTCGGTGGCGCGGTCGTGGCGGCCTTGCTCCAGCAGCACCTGGGTGTCACGGACGATCTTCACGTCAACAACACTGTCAGGTGACCGCGCAGAGCGCCGCAGACCGCAGTACCTGGAACCCCCAGCGGGTGGGCTTGAGGGTGAGGGATTCCAACCCACGCCGTCGGCAACGCGGGCCACCAGGGGCGGCACCCCTACTGCAGGGCATCGAGTTGCAGTTCCTCGATCAGGTGTTCCAGACCGATGACGTTCACGCGGTAGTGGCCGCGCGTGCCGAGCACGAGCTCCTGAGCCCGCCACGCGCTGATCGCCTGCGTGGCACTCACGCGGCTGGCACGGGCAAGACTGGCAATCTCCTCGTGCCGCAGTTCCAGGTGAAGGTCGTAGATGCCGGCCTCCGTCTCCTGCCCAAAGCGGGAGGCCAGGTCGAGCATCACCTGAGCGAGCCGCACCTGCACCGGCTGCGAGAGGGACTCCAGCCGCGTCTGCAACTCATGCACCCGCGTGGCCAGGATGCTGGCCAGGAGGATCGCCACGGTTGGCACGCGCCGCGTGATCTCCAAGAACTGTTCCCTGGTGATCGGGCAGATCACGGCGCGGTCGGACAGGCAGGTGGCGTCCGCCTGGGTCGTGGCCATTTCCGTCAGGAAACTCTCCCCGAAGAAGTCATCTGGGCCGCACACGGTGATCACGCTCTCGCCGCCGAGCACGCTGGTGCGGCTGAGCTTCACGTGGCCGTCGAGCAGGATGTACAGCGTCCCACCTGGATCGCCGGCATGATAGATGCGTTCTCCCTTGCGGTAGGGGCGGGGCGGACACACGGCCCCGATCTGTTGCATGTCCTCGTCGGTCAGCCCGGCGCTCCAGCGGGTGCCGGTCAGATGCCACACGCCTCCCGGCACCGGCGCGGGGCGCAGGCGCATCAGGCTCAGGAGCCGCTGGGTCAGGGTCATGACACCCACCCTACGCGCCCCGCGGATTCAGAACCGGATCGAGGGAGAAGATACCCACGGACAGGCCGCTCTGCCTCGCACCGTACAGCAGGTGGCCGACCATGCTGAGCAGATGTTGGACGCTCAGGGCCTGGGCCTACCCGCCTGACCAGCCCCGATCACCAGGGCGCTGGCTATGAAGGCGCTCTCTGGTGCTCCTCGACCCACCCCTGTAACTGGGGATAGGTCAGGGCCCCCACCTGGCGGGCCAGCTCGATTCCATCCTGCGCCAGGATCAGCGTCGGGATTGCGTGGATGTTCAGCACGTCATCCAACTCCGGGTGCTCGTCCAGGTTGACCTTCACCACCCGAACCTGCCCGATCGCGGCGAACTGTTCCAGCACGGGCGTCAGGGCCCGGCAGGGAGCGCACCAGGGGGCCCAGAAGTCAATGATCACCAGGCCACTGAGGTCGAGGTCGGGCAGAAACGGGCGCGGTGCACGGGCAGATGTCGTCATGGTGAACCTCCGGGAAGGCGTCCTTCCTGACCCGTACTGTGCCCCGCTCCCGGCGCGGCGCGTGTTGGCGGCCCAACACCGCGCCGCCCGGGGCCCGCGCATCCTCAGCTCAGGACGCCACTGCCCCCGTGACGTCCACGACTTCCTCCCTGCCCGGAGGTGCGGTCAGAACGCCCAGCCCCGGCACGACGCCCGGCGCGGAACTGTAGGCCATCCATGCACCTGCGTGGTGTTCAGTGCGAAACAAACCTGCCACAGGTGCTGAGCGGGGCCGGCGGTCTGATCGTCCTGGATCGCGACGGCCACCACCATGGCCCGCTCTGCCGCGTCGCACGCGCCGTGCAGAGCCTGACCCGCGAGCACGAGTTCATCGAATGGTACGCCGAGCACCTCAAACAGACCACGTCCTGGTCTGTCTGCGCGCACATGATCGGGTTCAGGTGCAGGCGCCCAAGGCCGCCTTCGAGCGCCACGGTGCCCATCACGTCAACCATTTTGGTCGAGGTGCTGTGCCCGTGAGCCGGCGGCCCTTCCCAGACCGGGAATTGCCCGCGTCACTCCACCCCATTACGCTGGCCGTATGCAGCTGCTCCGCACCGTGCAGATCGGCGTCCCCGCCACCGCTGCCTGGGCACTCCTCGGCGAGCGCTTCGGGGAGATCACCGCCTGGGCGTCCGTCATCATGGCCTCGACGCTGGACGGCCCGCCCCGCCCCGGCGCCGTGCGCACCTGCCACACGGCGCGCTTTGGCCCGGTGCCGCCCGGCGAGGTGCGCGAACGCCTCCTGGTGTTCGATCCGGCGGCGCTCACACTGACGTATGAGGCCCTCAGCGGCCTGCCCGCCTTCATCACGCACGCGGTCAACCGCTGGACGGTCACGCCCACCGGCCCCGCGACCTGCACGGTGACGACCGACGCCACCCTGACCCTGCGCGGCCCGGCCCGACTGCTCGCCGGGCCGCTGGCAGTCCGCCTGGAATGGGACGCAGGACGGGTTCTGGACGAGCTGCGCCATTCCCTGGAACATCACGAACCCCACCCGCGCACCCGCGCGGCCCGCCACGCTGAGGCGCAGCGCGGCCCTGGCCACGCCCGCATCTGAACAGGTACGCTCAGGTGATGGTTCATGCTGCGACTGCCCCCTTCGGGCCGCTGCTGCGGCAATGGCGTGCCCAGGCCGGCCTGTCGCAGCTGGCCCTGGCCGCTGAGGCAGGAACGTCACCTCGCTACGTCTCCTTCCTCGAGTCCGGTCGCGCCCGTCCTGGCCCCGGGATTGTCCTGCGCCTCGCCGACGCCCTGCGGATTCCAGTCGGTGAGCGCAACGCCCTGCTCCGCGCCGCCGGACTGAGTGCCCTGTATCCGGACGTGCCTCTGGACGCGCCGCTGCTGGCCCCCGTCCGAACCATCCTGGAGCGGGTGCTGCGTGGCCACGAACCGTTTCCCGCGTGGGTGGTCGGCCCGGGCCTGCACTTCCTGGCCGCCAACCAGGCCGCCGAGGCGCTGATCCCCGGCCTGTGCCGGCTGACCCCAGACGCCATCGTGACCCTGTGGTTCGGGGAGGGCCCACTGCGGCAGCTGGTGGTGAACTGGCCTGCGGTGGCGTGGGCCGGTCTGGCCGCCCTGCGCCGGGAGGCCGCCCTGACCGGCGATCCGGCCATCCACGCCCTGCTGCGTCATGCACTGGCTCAGGCGGGCCGCCTGTCGCCTCCACCGGACGGCGCTCTGCTCGAGGTGCCAGCGATCTGCCCGGTCTTCCGGATAGGGGATCAGACGATCCGCACCCTGTCCACCGTGATGCGTTTTGATTCGGCGGTGGAGGTGACCACTGCCAGCCTGCGGGTGGAACTGATGTTTCCGGCTGACGACGCGAGCGAGACGTACTTCCGGGATCGGGCCGGCGCCGCACCTGCCGGTTCGGGGTAACCCGGATTATGCGTCGTGGAGCCGCCCAGCGGACTGCAGCAGGGCCTGCGCGACCACCAACAGTGGCCCGGCCACGTCTGCGCGGCACAGCGGGTTCTGGGCCTGCCCCGGCCGCTCGACAAAGGCCGTCCGCAGTCCCGCCGACCGGGCCCCGCTGATATCCCAGCCATGGGCCGCGAGCAGCCAGGTGTCGGCCGCCGCAGCCCCCACCACATTGAGGCCGTACTCGTACGCACCACGTCCCGGCTTGAGCACCCGCCCCGGATCGACCGACACCGCGCCGTCCAGCAGGTCGCCCAGCCCCGCGGACGCGACCTGCGCATCGAGCACCTCCTGACGGTTGTTCGTCAGGGCATATAGGCGCGCGCCACCCGCCTTGAGGATGCTCAGGCCCTGGAGGGTGTCCGGGTGGAGTGGCAGGGCCTGCATGGTCGCGGCGACCTGCTGCGGCAGGTCGTCCGGGACTGGCTGGGCACGGGCCTCGCCCAGGGCGTGAAGCGCTTCCCGGCCCAGCGTGGAGAAGTCGCGGTAGTCCCCCAACACCGTGTGGGTCAGGGCCAACTGCAGGAGCAGCCCAAACCACTGCTTGCGGGCGCCCGCGTCGCCGAACGCGCTGGCGAAGAGTGGATCCAGGGCCGAGAGGTTGAGGAGGGTCTCGTTCATGTCCAGAAAGACGGTGGTGGGCATGGGGCAGCATAAAGGGCCGCTCAGGGGAGCGCACCGCTTACCGACACCTTCGGGGACTGTGCTCGAAGTCCGGGCGTCGTGCTAAACCCTGGGTTACGCGTCACGCGAGAAGGGGCGCAGCCAGGGATCTGGATCGCCAGCCTCAATGCACCTTGAAGGTCACGGTGGTCTTCGTCCCGGTCGTGACTGAGCTCAGGTCAAGCGTGTGCTTCCCCATCAGGTAGCGTTCGCCGTACTGGCCGGCCCCCATCATGCCCATCGCCATACTCATGTCCTCCTTCCAACCCTCGGCGCGGATGGCCTTGTCGTAGTACGCGAACAAACCCTTGGCGTCGCGACTGGCGAAGGTGAGGGTGGCCAGGTGCCCGCTCATCGTGTAGGTGTACTTGCCCATGCCGGGCGCGGCCGTGATCATCAGGTCGCCGCCCTTGTCCATCATCATGTTCATGCCCGCTGTGGTCGTGAAGTGCAGCATGGGCACGCCGGACATGGACATCGACTCCGTGTGGGACATGCTCTGGCCTCGGGCGGTGCTGACGGTCAGGGCGGCGGTCAGGGTGAGGTAAACCAGGGTTGTGCGGTTCATGGGCAGCTCCTTGGGCAGGCGTGAGGGCGCCACCCGGATACCGGGTGGATCACTCACCTGTCATTCGGGGTAAGGAATGGAACGCCGCCCGGTTCAACAGCGGATTTCACAGCAGGATGTGGTCATGGGGAAGGGAAGAATTCGCTCCACCCAGGGAACTCCTTGGGTGGAGCGGTCAAGGGCCGACCGGGCGAACCCGGCACGACCCCTGGATGCCGCGCTGTTCCTTACAGCGCGAGGATCTTGCTGAAGTCTCCGCTCAGGCCATCCGGGAAGAACCCGCCCTTGGTGGCGTTCACGCCCAGGAAGACGATGTTCCCCACTTGCCGCGGCGTGCGGCTGTACGCGATGGCGTTCGAGTCGGCCAGCACGATATTCGACGCGCCACCCTCGACGATCCCCTGATCCATGTCGGACGCGCCGTCCACACTGTCACGCAGGTTGCTGATGGCCTGCACCACATCGCTGACCTTCAGCGCGGGCGTGACCTGCGTATTGCGCTGCTGGTACAGCAGCGTGCGGATCATGCCCGCGTGGTAGGCCTCAACGGCCAGGATCCCCGCGGCATTCTCCAGGTTGCCTCCAGCACTCATGTCCGTCAGCAGGCGCGCCGCACCCTTGTAGGCGCTGACGCCCACATCCTCGAAGATGAACGCGCCGTGCAGGAAGAAGAGGTCATTGGCAAACGGATTAAAGCCTGTGATGGCCCCCTTGGACGCGGCGTTCCCCGCGGCCGCGAAGGCAGGGCCCAGATCCAGCGTGGGCTGCGTGACGGCGGCGGCGCCGAGCACCTTGCGGATCACGCGCACATGCGCCATTTCGTCATTGGCAACCTCGCTGGCATAGGAACGCACGTCCGCAGAGCTGAACTTGACGCCATCCCCGTTCATGCCCGTGAAGCCGGCCGGCAGGATGACCTTACTGCTGTCACCGCCCACGGCGTCGAGTTCCTGCAGGCGCCCGACGGCGGCCAGGTAGAACGCGGCCTCGAGGTATTCAAGGTTGAGCGCGAAGTTGAAGATGGTGGCGTCCAGGTTGGGCTGGGCCTGCCCCATTCCCATGGCGGGCGCACAGCCAGCCAGCACGGTGGTGGCGCTGACGGCACCTGCGGTTCCGAGGAACGTCCTGCGATTGATGTTGCTGCTCATGGTGGGGCTCCTGTGTGGGCACGTGGGAACAAACGGATGGCCCATCGAGAACTCGATTTCCGGTTGCCTGCAACATAAGCGGGCCCAGGGTGGGCCGCGCCCAGGGATGCCTCATGGAAGAGGGGTGGTGTCCCGCGGCTCAGCGCGGATCGGGCGACCGGCCGTACCGGCGGCGGTACCGCGTGTTCAGGGCCTGGATCTCCTCGGCCCGGACGGCCGCCGCCGGGTCATGGATGATCCGGCCGCCGCGTGTGGTGGCCCCGACGACCAGGGCGGCGGCGACCAGCACGAGGTTCTTGATGATGTACTGCCCTTCGAGCGTCGGTACCAGCGGAATGGCCTTGAAGGTCTCGTGCGGGAAGAACACCAGTGGCAGGAAGGTGCCGGCCATCTGCGCGAAGAGCAGCAGGAGCGTGACGCGCAGGAAGCGCCCGGTCAGCAGACCCAGGCCGATCGCGACCTCCCAGGTGGCCAGCACCGGGAGGCTCACGCTGGACGGCACGTGCCCGAAGGTGAGTCGGGAGATGGTGTTGGTGGCGAGTTCCTGTGCGACGCTCACGCCGGGGAAGAACTTCTGCGCGCCGAACCACACGAACACGAGGCCCAGCGCGAGGCGCAGCAGCAGAATGCCGTGCCGCGCCCACCAGCTGACCATCCGGAATTCCAGGGCGTCCACCCGCGAGGCGAGGGAAACAGGCTTCTGGGTGAAGGGGACGGTCAGGACGGGCTCGGGAGACTTGGAATGCGGGGTGGTGTGCATGGGCAGCTCCGGCCAGCGCGCGGCGCTGGGTACTGGGCTATATGCGGCCCACGCTTGATTGGATGCCGCTCCTGGAGAGGGACTGCCTTCTGCTTAGAGCCTGAGGACAAAAAGCGGGATGCCACAATGAGACATGGCACCGCGGAAGACTACTGCACCTGTCTCTCAGGCCACCCGTCTGCCCATT
>NZ_JACHFK010000025.1 GCF_014201805.1 Deinococcus metalli
CCTTTCTACAGCGCTCCGCACCCCGCTTCACCACCACTGCCATCATCCATTGACGCGCCCGGATCCTGTGAAGGATCCGGGCGCTCTTCTTGTGCCTGATTGAAGGGCAGCCGTGCTCTGGCTGCCCTGTGACCCGATACACTCGGCCGGTGAGTGCTTTTGAACAGGCCCGGCTGGAGGTCCAGACCCTGACCCGCAAACCGAACACGGCGCAGCTTCTGCGCCTGTACGCGCTGTACAAGCAGGGCACGCTGGGCGACGTGCAGGGCGAGCGACCCGGAGGGTTCGACCTTGCCGGCAACGCCAAGCACGATGCGTGGGCCGCCCTGCGCGGCATGGAACCTGCGCAGGCGCAGGCGGACTACGTGGCACTGGTCGCGTCGCTGCGCGCGGCGGAATCGCGCGACATCGAGTAGCGCCCGGCCTCCCGGCAGTTCCCAGCGGAACCCAATCCGGGTAAGCTGCGGGCGTGACCGACGCGCTCGCCACGCCGCCCGCGATGCTCGCCCAGGCCAAGACCCGGATGCGCGAACTGGCCGCCGCCTACGCGCTGGCCGTGCCCGGCCGGGACGCTCACAGCCTGATGGTGGGCCTGCCGGACGTGAAACTGCTGTTCATGCCCATGGGCGACCGCGACGGCGCCTACGACCCCGAACACCGCGTGATCATGATCAATTCCAGCGTGCGGCCCGAACGACAACGCTTTACCCTGGCGCACGAGATCAGCCACGCGCTGCTGCTGGGCGACGATGACCTGCTGAGCGACCTGCACGACGCCTTTGAGGGCGACCGGCTGGAGCAGGTGATCGAGACGCTGTGCAATACGGGCGCCGCCGCGATCCTGATCCCGGCAGATCTGATGCAGGACATGCTTCAGCGCTTCGGGCCGACTGGCCGGGCGCTGGGTGAACTGTCACGTCGGGCGGACGTGAGCGCGAGCACCGCGCTGTACACGCTGGCCGAGAACACGGCCGAGCCGGTCATCTACGCCGTGTGCGCCGTGACGCGCGCTGAGCGCGAGGACGGCACGCCCGCCGCGTCCGGCGGCCCGAAGGAACTCACGGTGCGGGCCAGCAGCGCTGCGCCCGGCGTGAAGTACTCCCTCCGGCCCGGCACGCCCATTCCCGCCGGGCACCCGGTCGAGACGGCGCTGGACACCCGGCTGCCCATCACGGAGGAATCCTTTGTGCCCTTCCGCTCCGGTCGGCGCATGCCGGCCCTCGTGGACGCCTTCCCGGACCGCTACCGGGTGATGGCGAGCTTCCAGCTGAGGCCGGACCGCGTGTCGCCGGCCGAGGCGGAGGGCGGCACCGACCCTTGACGCGATTTCACACCCTGGACTTCCGCCGCCCGGTGCCCGGCGCCGTGCGCACGCCGGATGGCTGGCGGCTGTCGTGGAGCGGCACGGCCGTCATGGGGATCGTGAACGTCACGCCGGACAGTTTCAGCGACGGGGGCGTGCACGCGGGGCTGGACGCGGCTCTGGCGTCGGCGCGGGGGATGCGGGCCGCGGGCGTCCTGATGGTGGATGTGGGCGGCGAGAGTACCCGGCCGGGCGCCGAGCCCGTCCCGGCCGAGCGCGAACTCGACCGCGTGCTGCCGCTGATCCGTGCGCTGGCCGGCGAGGACGTGGTGATCTCGGTGGACACCATGAAGCCCGAGGTGGCCGCCGGGGCGCTGCGGGCCGGCGCGCACGTGGTGAATGACGTGACCGGTCTGTGCGACCTGGAGATGGTCGAGGTCTGCGTGCAGGCCGGCGCGGCCGCGTGCGTCATGCACATGCAGGGCGAGCCGCGCACCATGCAGGTCTCGCCGCGCTACGACGACGTGGTGGGCGAGGTGAGCGACTTTCTGACCACGCGGGCCGGGGAGGTGCTCGCGGCCGGCGTGCCGGGCGTGCTCCTCGACCCCGGCATCGGCTTTGGCAAGACGCTGGAGCACAACCTGGCCCTGCTGCGCGCCCTGCCGCGCCTCACGGTGGGGCCGTGTCCGGTGCTGATCGGCGCGAGCCGCAAGCGGCTGATCGACTTCATCGCCGGGGTGCCGGTGGCCGCCGAGCGCGATCCCGGCAGCCTCGCGCTGCACCTGCACGCGGCGGCGAGCGGCGCGGCGCTGGTGCGGGCGCACGCAGCGGCCGCCCACGTCCAGGCGCTGCGTGTGCAGGCGGCGCTGGACGCGGTCCCCCAGGGGCTACACTCGGACGCGTGACGAGCCGGGTTGTCCTCGAGGGACTGGAATTCCACGCGCGGCACGGCGTGTACGACAGCGAGGCCGTGCTGGGCGCGCGTTTTGTGGTGGACGCCGAACTGCACTACGACTTCGCCGGACTCCCGGACGAGCTGGACCGCGCCGTGAACTACGCCGCCGTGTACGACGCAATCCGCGACGAGGTCACGGGCCGGCGCCACCGCCTGATTGAGGTGCTGACCGACCGCATCGCCCGGCGGGTGCTGCGCGACCAGCCCCGGCTGGCGCGCGTGGTGGTGCGGGTGCACAAGCCCTTCGCGCCGCTGCCCGGCGTGTTCCGCGACGTGTATGCCGAACTGAGCCTGGAGCGCGGGGACCTGAACGCGTGAGCATGGCCCACGTGGCGCTGGGGGCGAACCTGGGCCGCCCGCTGGAGACGCTGGTGTGGGCGGTGGACGAGGTCGCGCGCCTGGGGACGCGGCGCGGCGTGTCCGGCCTGTACCGCACCGCGCCGGTGGGTGGCCCGGCCGGGCAGCCGGACTACCTGAACGCGGTGCTGGCACTGGAGACCGCGCACTCTCCACGTGACCTGCTCGCCGCCCTGCACGCCATCGAGGCGCGGGCCGGGCGGAAACGCCGCGAGCGCTGGGCGGCCCGCGTGCTCGATCTCGACCTGATCACCTACGGCGACGTGGTCTCGGACGGCGTGGCGGGGGAGGGCGAGCCGCAGCTGCCCCACCCGCGCGCGTGGGAGCGGGCCTTCGTGCTGGCTCCGCTGGCCGACCTGAGCCCGGACCTGCGGCATCCCCGCAGCGGCGAGAGCGTGGCCGGGGCGCTCGCCCGCGTGGGCATGGCCGGCGTGCAGCGCGAGAGCGCGCCCGGATGGCCTCCGGCGTGACCATCCGTCGCGGGTGCCGGACGCTATGCTGGGAAGCGACATGAGCGAACTGACCCAGACGAAAAGCCGCTCGGGCGTGGGCCGCCCCCTGCTGTGGCTGGCGCTGCTGCTGAGCGTGGCCCTGCTGGGCTTCGTGACGGCGGTGGCGGTGCGGAACAATCCCATCTACAGCGACCGTGACGCCAACGGCATCAGCAAGTACCGCTTCATCGAGGAGTGCAAGGAGGCCGCCCTGGACGCCGAAACCCTGTCGGTCGGCGCCGGTGGGCAGTCCATTCCCCTGAAGACGCTGGTCACGCAGAGTCGGCCCCTGGCGACCGGCGAGCACGTCGCCACGTTGCTAGACGCCCCGGCGGCGGCTGTGGTGAGCGGCACGCAGCCCGTGGCGGGCGGCGGCTGGACGCTCGCAAACCTGCCCGTGACCATCAACATCGTCGGCAAGACGACCACCGCGCTGGGCCAGCTGCCCCTGCAATGCGCGTACGACAAGAAGGCCGGCAAGACCACCGCCCAGCTGCAACTCCCCGGTCAGGGCCAGTAGCGCCACTTCCTTTCTCCGCGCTGCCCACGGTTCCGGGCGGCGCGGCCTCACATCACGACGTCAAGGCCGCTTAGGCACTCCTCGGCGATCGCGCGGGCCAGCGGATCGCGGGTCGCTCGGGCATAGCTGACGCCCAGGTGCAGGTGGTGTTGCCCGCCGCGGGCGCCCACGAGTTCCAGCGTCTGGTAGAACGCGAGGTGCGTGTGCGCCAGAAGCACGTCGCGCGTGCGCTCGGGCGGCAGAACGCGCAGCAGCGCGAGCGCTTCCTCGTACGCGGCCAAGGCGCGGCGCTGGTCGCCCGCGACCGCCCACTCGCGCCCCAGTTGCAGGGCGCGGGCGGCGGTCAGGTACGCGCTGCGCATGGCCGGATTCTACGGCACGCGCTCCGCGTGTCGGCGCTGGCCGGGTGTTAGCCTGCCGGCATTCCACTGGAACACGCGCCGCCGGCGCTGGAGGTCAGCATGGACACCGCGAACGCCGCGCCGGAGCCGCGCGAGAGCATCTTTACCATCGAGGCCACGCCCGTGAAGTTTGGCCCCGGCGCCAGCGCGGATGCCGGGTGGGAACTCGGCCGCCTGGGCGTGGAGCGGGCCTTCGTGGTCATCGATCCGTATGTGCACGCGGCGGGCACGGCGCAGGGCGTGCTGGACAGCCTGCGCGCCGCCGGGGTGGACGTGGTGCTCTTCGACGACGTGGACACCGAACCGGAGCTGGCCGCGCTCCAGAGAGCAGTCGCGGCGGCCCGGGACGCGGCGCCGGACGGCTTTGTCGCCATCGGGGGCGGCAGCGCCATCGACACCGCGAAGGTCGCGAACCTCCTGACGACACACGGCGGCGAGATCATGGACTGGGTAAATCCGCCTGTCGGCGGGGGCCGCGTGCCGCCGGGGCCGCTGCGCCCGCTGCTCGCCGTTCCCACCACCTCCGGCAGCGGGTCGGAGGCGACGACCGTGGCGATCGTGGACCTGCCGCACCTGGGGATCAAGACCGGGATCAGCCACCGCGCGCTGCGGCCCGCGCAGGCGCTCGTCGATCCCCTCCTGACCCGCACGGCGCCCGCTGCCGTGACCGCTGCCGCCGGCCTGGACGTGGTCTGCCACGCCGCCGAGAGTTTCCTGAGCCGCCCCTACACCACCCGGCCCCGCCCGGAGTCACCTGCCGCGCGCCCGCCCTACCAGGGCAGCAACCCGGTCGCGGACCTGTGGTCGGCCGAGGCGCTGCGCACCGGGGGCCGCTTCCTGCGCCGCGCCGTGCAAGGCGGCGCCGACGTGGAAGCGCGCGGCTTCATGATGCTGGCCGCGACCATGGCTGGCGTGGGCTTCGGCTCGGCGGGCGTTCACATTCCACACGCGTGCGCGTATCCCATCGCGGGGCTGCGGCACGCCGCGCACCCCCCGGGCTACCCCGGCACGAAGGCGTTCATCCCGCACGGCGTGAGCGTGATCGTGACGGCCCCCGCCGCGTTCCGCTTCACCTTCGATGCCGACCCTGCCAAGCACGTCCTGGCCGCTGAATATCTGACGGGCGAGCCGCAGATGCCCGGCGATCGCGAGGCCCTGCCGCGGGCGCTGACGGCCCTGATGCGCGACGTGGGCGCCCCCACCCGCCTGCGCGACCTCGGCTACGGCAAGGCCGACCTACCCGCGCTGATCGACGGCGCGCTGAAACAGCAGCGGCTGCTGGCCGTGGCGCCCATCACGCCGGGCCGGGACGATCTGGAGCGCATCCTGCGCGAGTCGCTGTAGAGGATCAGCCCTCCAGTGCAATGACCGTGATGGTTCCGGACGCGGCCGGACCGTCGATGGTCAGCACCTCCAGCCGGCACGGCACGTCGTCGCGGCCCAGTTCGCGCGTCAGGTAGGTCAGGGCGGCGCGGTGCATCAGCGCGAGCTTGCGCGGCGTGACGGACTCCGCCGCGCTGCCGTGGGCTGCCCGGAGCCGCTGGCGCACCTCGGTGAACACCAGCGTGCCGTCCGCCTCGCGGGTCACGACGTCGATCTCGCCGCCCGGAATGCGGTAGTTGCGCGCCACGACCTCCCGGCCCAGGGCGCGCAGGTGCGTCTCGGCGCGGGCCTCGGCGTCCGCGCCCTTCACGCCGGTCCGTCCCTCACGTCACGCCAGCCACGCGGCCCAGCCGGTGAAGTCCGGCACGGTCAGCGACGCGCCCGCGTCCAGCAGGGCCTGCGGGGGCGCGGTGGTCGTCAGGGCCACCACGCGGCAGCCCGCACCGGCCGCGCTGCGCACGCCGTTGACCGCGTCCTCGTGCGCCAGGCACTCGGCGGCGTCCACGCCCAGCCGCTGCGCGCCCAGCAGGAACGGTTCCGGGTGCGGCTTCCCGCGCGACACGTCCTCGCCCGTCACTCGGCTCACGAAACGTGCTCCGAAGCCCAGCTGCGCCATGCCGAAGGCCACGTTCGGCAGGCCGGCGCTCGTGACCAGTGCGAAGGGAATGCCGCGGGCGTCCAGGGCGTCCAGGTACGCGCTCAGGCCCGCGACCTCGCTCAGCGCGCCGGCGGCCAGCTCGCGGTAGCGGCCCTCCTTGGCGTCCTCGAAGCGGGCGGCCAAGTCGGCGTCCGGCGCGCGGCCGGTCAGGCGCTCGATGATCTCCGGGTTGCGGCCGCCGTCCACCTTGGTGTCCAGGTCCTCCTCGGTCAGGTGCAGGTCCAGCACGGTGCGTGCGGTCTCCGCCCACGCCTGCCGGTGGTGGTGGTTGTTCGCGGTGAGCACGCCGTCCATGTCGAACAGCACGCCTGCGGGGCGCCAGGGCCAGGAATCCTTCATGCGCCCAGTGTCACGCATCCTCCGGGCCATGACCCAGCTCCATGAGCAGATCACGGTACAGCCGCGCGGCGTTCGCGCGCACCTCGTCCAGCGTGGCGTCCTCGCCCGAGAGCTCCACCGCGGCGTCCAGCGCCTGTGCCAGCACCGCCGCGTACACCGGCCAGCGGCCCGGCGGGAGCGGGGCGTCATCCACGTCCGGCGCGCCGCCGTCCAGGGCGTGCAGGGCGGACTCGGCCGCGGCACGTTCGGCGTCCTTCTTGCTGCGCCCCGTACCGCCCGCCCCCAGGGGGTGCCCGCCCACCAGCACGCGGGCACGGAACGTCAGGTCATGCGGCGGGCCGCTCGCCTCGGCCTCGAAGGTCGCCGCGCCCAGGCCCAGCGCCGACAGGCGCGCGATCAGGTCACCCTTGGCATTCATTCCCCAGAGCGTACCGCGCCCGCCCGCCGCGCTAGCCTGCGCGCATGACTCCGCGTGTCCGGCGATGGCTGCTGTCCGGCCTGGGCTTCCTGTGCACCGCTGCGGCCGCGGTCACGCCGACCGCCCCAGTGCAGCCCGGTCAGGTGTGGACGCTCAGCGCCACGACCGCCGACGGCGAGCGGTTCCGCACCACCCTGCGCGTGGACACCACGCCACCGACCGGCACGCCCGCCACCTACCGCGCGGACCGGGGCGCCCTGATCCTCGATCCGGCCCGCGGCACCCTGATCGCCCTGGATCTGCTCGACGCGCGCCAGGGCGGAGTGGGGCTCGCGTGCGTGGTCGAAGGCCCGCTGGACGCGCTGGAAGTGGAGGGCGTGCTCGCCAGCGGCACCCTGGCCGACCTGCCCGCCCGCCTGGAGACGGCCCTGGCCGTGATCGGCGTGGCCCATACGCCCGCGGACCGCGCGGCCGCCGTGCAGGAGCTGAAGCTCGGCACGTGTACCCTGACGCACGCGCCGTGAGCCGGCTCAGCGGACGCGCTCGATGACCAGCGCCGTCGCGTTGTCCGGCGCGCCCGCCGCGAGGGCGAGGTCGATCAGCCGGTCCACCAGCTCCTGAAGGGGCAGCGTGTCCAGCAGCGGCATCAGCTCTGCGTCCGGCACCTCGCCCCACACGCCGTCGCTGACGAGCAGCACGCGGTCGCCCGGCGTCAGCTCGAGCGGCGCGTCGAGCGTCTGTACATAGTTGTCCTGCGGCACCCGCAGGCTGCCCAGCGAGCGCAGCACCTTGTTGCGTTCCGGGCTGGTCTGCGCCTCCTCGGGCGTCATCTGGCCGGACGCGACCATCGCCGCCACGTACGAGTGGTCGCGGCTCAGTTGCCGCACGACGCCGCCCTGCCGGACGTACGCGCGCGTGTCGCCCACGTGGCCGAGCTGGAGCTGCGGCCCACGCACGTCCACACCGCTGAAGGTGCAGCCGCCGTCGCGCCCGACCATCGCGGCGAGCACAGCCGCGTTCGCGTCCCACACCATCTCCGGCAGGGTGGTCTTCTCCGAATTCAGGAAGGCCTGCACGGCCGCCGCGCTTGCCACCTCGCCCGCCGCCATGCCGCCCATGCCGTCGGACACGCACGCGCGCAGCGCCACCGTGGACGTGGCGTGTACGCCGAGTTGCCGCCACGTGAAGCCGTAGCTGTCCTCGTTCATGGGCCGCTCCGGGTTCAGGCCCACCGAGGTCGCCGCCGCCACGTGGTACGCGGGCAGGGCGGGCAGGGCCAGCGTTTTCAGGGCCGCGAGCACCTGTGCGGGCTCCAGCCGCTTCAGGGGCGGCCCCAGCATGCCGCGCAGCAGCTGCGGTACGCCCGCCACGGACAGGCCGCCCAGCACGGCATCCGACGCGCCCTCGGGCGGCAGCGTGCCCCCGGTCAGCCACGTGTACAGCAGCGCACCCAGCGCGTACACGCCGCTGCGCGCGTCCACCGGCTGGCCCGCCAGCACCTCCGGCGGCGTGTAGCCCTCGCGCACGGCGACCTCCGGCACGTCGCCCACGCGGGCCACGCGCGGCGGGAAGCGCAGGCGCAGGCCCTGCGGCGTCACGCGCGGCGCGTCCGGGTCGAGGTCCACCACGGCGAGGCCCTGTTTTTCCAGCGCGAAGATCAGCCGGGCCAGCTCTGTGATGTGGGCAAGCGCGGCGCCCGCGTCCAGCGGCGCCCGCAGCGGCTCGCCGCCCACCGGGTCGAGCACATGCAGCGTGCCCGCCTGCGTGAAGCGCGGCAGCGCCCGGTGCGGCTGCGCCCGCGCCCACAGCGGCTCCGGCCGCGCGTACACCTCGACGCTCGGCCCGCTCGCCAGCGGACTCGCGATGAACCACCCGCGCCCCATATCCTCGTTGAGGTGGTAGCCGTCCACCTCGTCGCCCACCGCCGGGCCGCTGGTGGGCGCGCTGGGAGCGTAGACCTCCTCCTCCAGATCGTTCGAGAAGCCGACCGGGGCGGGGGCGGGAGAGGGGACTGGGGTCGGTGTGGGAAGCGGTGGAGCGGCCGGCACAGGCGTTGAGTCCGCCTGCGGCTCCTCGTTCTCGACTGACCCGGCAGCGGGGATGGAAAGAGGAGCGTGGGAGGGCTCAGCGCTGCGTTCGTCTCCAGTCACCGTGGGCGCATCGTCGGCTGGAATGAACTCTGTATGCTCCGCTGCCGGAAGCTCGGCCGGCAGCGCGTCCTCGCCCAGCACAGGCAGCGGGTGCTCGCCCGTGTCGAAGGCAGTCAGGTCGGGTTCGGCGGCCTCGGCCGGCGCGGCGTCCTGCACCTGCGCCTTGTTGCCGAAGAGGTCGCGTAACGTCGCGGCCGTGTCCTCCCAGTCCTGGGGCTGGGGCCTGTCATCCGTGTCGGCCATCAGCCCTGGTGGAAGGTCAGCATCAGGTTCCCGAAGGCCAGCTCGTCGCCGTCGTGCAGCGGGGCGGGTTCCTGCAACCGGGGCGAGAACGCACTCTCTCCGGCCCGCTTGACATACACGCCGTTGGTGGAGCCCAGGTCGCGCACGGTCCACACGCCGTTCTCGCGGTACAGCTCGGCGTGGCGGCGGCTGATGTGCTCCTGGCCGCCCATGCCGGTCAGGTCGATGTCCACCGGGCCGCTCGACGCGTCGAAGCGCCCCACGACCAGCCGCTCGCCGTGCAGCGGAATGAACTCGCCGGTGGGCGCGCCGTACTTCTTGATGCCCAGCTTCGCGGGCATGTCCGACGGCGCCGCGGTGGGGGCCGTGGGCGCGGGTGCTGCGGCGGCGACGGGCGCCGGTTCGGTGACGTCCGGGCTGGTAGCCGTGGTCTCAGCAGCGCCCGTCTCGGGCAGGGCGGCGCCGGGTGCCGCGGCGTCCGCCGTGCTGGCCGGGGTGGCGTCCGGGCTCTCGGTCATGGGCATGTCGGGCACGCCCGCCGCGAGTTCCGGGGTGTCCGGCGTCTGCACGGCCGGGCTGTGCGGCACGGGGGCGTCCGGCGGCGTCAGGTCGCCGTCCACGAGCGCCGGGGTGGGGTCGGTGGGGCTGGCCGGGGCGGGCGCGGCGGCCTGCTGGGGGCTCAGCTCCACGCCGCAGCCCTCGCAATAGGTGGTGCCATCGGGGTTGACGGTGCCGCAGACGGTGCAGGTGATCGACATGGTGTGTTCCTCCGGGGAATGGGTGGGCGGAAACCGGGGCGGCTAGATGCGGCGGACGAGCCGCAGGACGAAGATCGAGAGGACGGCCGCGATGACGCCCAGCGCCGCGACGGTCGGCCAGTGCAGGCTGGCACCCTGGGCGTACAGCACGGTCAGGCCCGCCGCGCCCAGGGGCAGCGCGACCGGCAGCGCCAGCCACGCGAGCTGCCCGGCCGCGAAGCCCGCCGCCGCCCCGATCACGCCCGCGACCGCCAGCCCCGCCGTGCCGAGCTGCCCGATGGCCGGGAGAAGCGCGGGCAGCTGCGCCAGCCCCGTCACGCCGCCCAGGCCCACGCACAGCGCGACCAGCAGCGTGCGTGGCAGCGGAGTGCGGCGCGGCGGCATCGGAATGTTCGGTGGGGCCGGCTGGGGAACCGGCGCCGGCTTCTGCGGCAGCGTCACCGGGGCCACCGGCGCGGGTGCCGGCTTCGGCGCGACCGGCGCGGGCGTCGGGGTGGGTTGCGGCCGTGGCTGGGGCGCCGGGGTCGGCTGGGGCGGGGGCCGGGTGGTCGGTGCCGGGGCCGGTCGTGGCTGTGGGGCCGGCGTCGGTGCCGGCGTGGGCGGTGGCCGAGGCGCCGGGGGGGCCGGCGTGGGCGCAGGGCGCGGCGTGACGGGCGTCGCCTGGAGCGGTCCGACCAGCAGTTCTTCCAGCGCGCGGGCCGTCTGCGGGCGGTCTTCCACGCGCAGCGCCATGGACTTCTCGATCGCCCGGCGCAGCGGCGTGGGCGTGCCGGGTGGCAGCGCCGGCAGCGGCGTGCCCAGCATCAGGTCGGTGGCGGCGGGCGGCATCTGGCCGGTCAGGGCGTGGTGCAGGGTCGCACCCAGCGAGTAGATGTCGGTGTAGGGGCCGTAGCGGGCGCTGTTGCCGTACTGCTCCAGCGGCGCGTAGCCGGGCGTCACCAGCCGCGTGTGGCTGACCGTCTGGCCCGGCGCGTAGGCGCGCACCGACCCGAAGTCGATCAGCACGATCCGCCCGGACTTGTGCAGGAAGACGTTGTCCGGCTTGATGTCGCGGTGCAGCAGCCCGGCCCCGTGCACGAGTTCCAGCGTCCGCGTCAGGGAGCGCGCGACCTCCAGCGCCACCGCCGGCGGCAGCGGGCCGTTCTTCTCGATGGCGCCCCCCAGCGTCATGCCCTCCAGGAACTCCATCACGAGGTATGCGGTGCCGTTCTCCTCGAAATAATTCAGGACGCGCACGATACCGGGGTCGTTGAAGCGAGCCAGCACCTTCGCCTCGTCCAGGAAGCGCTTCTTGGTTTCCTGGAACTCGGCGGGGCTGAGGTTGCCGGGCGGCACGACGGTCGCCACGCGGCGCTGCGAGCCGTCCACGAACAGTTCCTTGACGGCCACGCGCAGGCCCAGCCGCACGTCCTGGGCGTCGTAGGTGATGCCGAAGCCCCCGCGGCCCAGCACGCGGCTGAGCACATACTGCCCGCCCGCCAGCGTGCACCCGGCCGGCAGCGCCAGCGCGGCCGTGACTGCTTTGGCCGCCGCCGACGCCGCCGCGGGCGTGAGCGGGGCGCCGCATGTGCGGCACACCGTGTCCGCCGCGCCGACGGGCGAGCCGCACACCGGGCAGGTCGGGCCGCTCACAGCCCCTTCAAGCGCCGGTCATCCGCCGGATGTCCTCGTCCGAGGGCAGGGTGCCGTCCGAGGTCTTGAGGGTCTGGGTCTTGGCGCCCAGCCGCATGGTCTTGGCCGTGCCCAGCGAGATGGTTTTGGAACTGCCCAGTTCCCCGATGGCCCGGTCGAGCACCTGCGTCATCGCGCCGTTGCCGAGGCGCTGGGTCATGGAGCGCGCCAGTTCCAGGGTCTTGGCGGCCTGCGCCGGATCGCTCCGCGCCTCGCGGGTGGCCTGCGCGACCAGACCCTCGATGTTGCGCTGCTGTACCCACTGCATGACCGCCGGATCGACGCGGGCGGCCATCGACTCATTGCCCGTGAACTCCACGACCACGTCCAGCGGGGGCAGCTCGCCGCGGTAGTTCGCGCCGGGCACCTGATACGTCAGGCCCAGCTGCGCCAGCCGCATGCGGGCGGCGGGCCGTGCGGGCAGCGTGAACTCCAGCACGTACGTCGCGCCGATGCCGGCCTCCACGTTCCCGAGCTGGAGGGGACCGTCGGCGCGGGCGACCTCGGTCTGGGTGGGCTGCACGCGCGTCACGCGGTCGAGCACCACGTCCTTGACGGTTCGGACGCTCAGGGCGACGTTCGTGACGACCTCGTTCGCGGCCTGCTTCAGGTCGCCCAGCAGCGCCAGCGGCAGCTCGGTGGCGCGCACGGCGGGCGGCTGCGGGTTGTCGGTGTCGGGCACCACGTCGATGGGCTGGCCCTGCGTGCGGTCGGTGATCAGGGTCAGCAGTTCGGTGTTGACCTCGTCGCCCACGCCGACCGTCGTCACGGGAATCTGGAGCCCGGCCAGCACGCCCGCCTGCTCCTCCACGACCGGCGCGTCGAAGGCCTGCCCGTCGGTCAGCAGCACCATGCGGCGGCTGCCGGTCTCGCCCTGGAGCAGCTTGGCACCGGCCTGCATGCCCAGGCCCATGTTCGTGCCGCCCGAGTACCAGTCGAGCCGCTCCACGCCGGCCAGCAGCCGCTGCGTGTCGGTCGCGGGCGTGAAGGGAACGAGCACGTCCGCCATGTCGTCGAACTTCACCAGCGCCAGGCGGTCTTCGGGGCGCAGCAGATCAGACTGGATGATGCCGTTCAGCGCCTCAGTGAGCAGTTCCAGCTTGTTGCGCGCGCCCTTGACGATCTCGTACTTCTTGCCGTCCACGGTGGTCGTCCGGCCGGTCGTGCCGGTGGGCTCGGTCACGACCTCGCGCATGGAGCCGCTGGTGTCCACCACGAACACCACGCTCAGGTCCGGGCGGGCCGCCTGCGCCTGCGCGGTGGGAGTGACGGTCAGGGTCAGGAACAGTTTCTGCCCGGCGGTCTGGGCGAGCAGGAACTCACGGTGGGGGTGGACCTTGGCCTCAAGCATGCAGTTCTCCTTGTCCGCCCTCCATTATGGGCAGTCCAGCTGAATGGTTCCCGAATCCTCCCTGAAGGCGACTCAGCGCAGCGCGTCCAGCAGCGCGTCCGTGTCCGGCCACACGAACACGACCTCGCGAAGCGGCCAGCCGTCCGCGTCCTGCTCCACCACGGCAACCTCCTGTCCGCCCAGCGCCGCGTACCACGCGCGCACCGGGTTGCCCTCCAGCGTGCCCAGACCGACGCTCCGTGCGCCCCGCCCGCGCAGCGCCTCCACTGCGGCCCGCAGCAGCGCCGCGCCGTGTCCGTGTCCGCGCGACTCCGGCCGGACGTGCAGCGCCAGCACCTCCGCGTCCGCACCGTGGAATGGGTGCACCCGTGCCAGAACGTAGCCCACCACCTCCCTGCCGTCCCGCGCGACGAGCAGCACGTCGGCCGGGTGATCCGTGAGCCACGTCATCCAGTCGCCGGTCTGTTCCTCCACACCCACGCCGTCCCAGAAGCCCGGCGGGCACAGGGGGGCGTAGTCGTGGCGGTAGTTGCGAACCTGCACCGCCGCCACGCCGGGCGCGTCGGAAGGAACGAAGGAGCGCACGCTGGACATTGCTGCCCAGTGTGCGCTTCCCCGGCCGGACGACGACATCGGCCGGCTGGCTTAGGCCTGGGGGTGCAGTTCCACCTTGATCCAGCCCGGCTGGCGCTTGTCGAAGGCCTCGTACGCGCTGATGGCGTCCTCGATGTGCTCGTGCTCGGTGATGATCGTCGTCGGATCGACCACGCCCGCCGCCACGTACTCCAGCAGCTTCGGGATGTGCGTGCGGTGGTTGCAGTTGCCCATGCGCACCGTCAGGTTCTTGTTCATGGCCTTGCCGAGGGGATACTTCTCCACGCTGGGCGAGTACACGCCGATGATGCCGATCTGCCCGGCCTTGCGTACCATCTCGACCGCCCACTCGAGCGCCTGCGTGGGCGCGTCGCCCGGCACCCACTGGCCGCCCCTGGTGGGTTTGGCGTCCGGGGCGACCTGCTGCACGGTCTCGCGGTCTTTCTTCTCGGTGGCGCGGTCGGGTCTGGCGGGACCGCCGTGCGCGTGCTGGGCGTCCACGCCGACCGCGTCGATCACGCAGTCCGCGCCCACGTCGCCGGTCAGTCTCAGCACGGCCTGGACCGGGTCCTCGTGCTCGAAGTTCACGGTCTCCGCGCCGTTCTCGCGGGCCTTGGCCAGGCGGTCGTCCAGGCGGTCCACCGCGATGATCCGCGTGGCGCCCCGCAGCTTCGCGCTGATGATCGCAAACTGCCCGACCGGTCCGCAGCCCAGCACCACGACCACGCTGCCAGTCGTGACGCCCGCGAGTTCCGCGCCGAAGTACGCGGTGGGGAAGATGTCCGACAGCAAGATGGCCTGCTCGTCCGAAACGTTGTCCGGCAGCTTGATCAGGCTGGAATTCGCGTGCAGGATACGCGCCTTCTCGGCCTGGAGGCCCTGCAGCGGACCGGACTCCTTCGGGCCGCCGTAGAAGGCGGTGCCGGCGGCCGGGCCGTTCGGGTTGGCGTTATCGCACTGCGCGGTGTTCCCCTGACGGCACTGGGGGCAGGAGCCGCACGACACGGTCGAGGGAATCACCACGCGGTCACCCGGCGCGAAGTTCCGAACGTCTGTGCCGACCGCCTCGACCACGCCCACGCCCTCGTGGCCCAGGATGGTGCCCGGCACCATGCCGCTCATGGTGCCCCGGATGAAGTGCAGGTCCGTGCCGCAGATCGCGCTGGCCGTCACGCGCACGATGGCGTCCGTGGGCTCCTGGAGGGTGGGCTGCGGCACGTCGTCCACGCGGATATCGCCGATGCCGTGCCACACCACGGCCTTCATGGTCGTCTTCGCTGTGCTCATGGGGCCTCCTGATAGTCCGCCGGCGGCGGGCCCGTTGGCAGGCATTGTCCCTGCGGGGGCGGCGGCGCGGATCAGGCGGGCGTTCACGGGGAATTGGCGAAGTCCTGCGCGGACATTGAGCGCGCTGTCATCCCGGGGCTGATGGGCACAGTGCAGGACGGAGCCGGGCAAGAATCCAGACAGAGGGCGCGTCCTATCATCGTGCCAGGATGACCGTCACGAACCGGACCCCAGGCACGGGCGACGAGTGGCTGGCCCGCCTGGAGAACGCGTGGGCAGAGCGGGAGCGCGACCGGGCCCGCAGCGTGGCCGACGCGGCGGGCGCGCGCCGCTGGCTGGAGGGCCACCCGCCCACCCCGCCGGTCGAGGCGGCCGCGCACGTGCTGGACGCCTACGCGAGCTGGCGCTCGGGGCGCATGGTCGAGGCCCTGGAAGGGCTGGAGCCCGTACTGGGACGGGCCGGCGTGCGGGACGTGTGGGTGTGCCGGGCCCTGAACATCCGCATTGCGCTGGGCTTCGAGATCGGTGAGGTGGCGCAGAGCATGGCGCTGGTCGAGGAGCAGCTGGCCCTGTGCCGCGCGCTGGGCGAGACGGAGATCGAGGCCTGCACCCTGCACGACATCGGCGTGATGCACAACGATCACGGCACGAAACAGGGCCGGCCATACCTCCTCCAGGCGCTGGAGAGTTTCCGGCATGCGGACAACATCGAAGGGCAGGCGTTCGCGCACCTGAACCTCGCCACCGCCGCCGTACTGGCCGGAGCGCCCGACGAGGCCCGCACGCACCTGGAGTGCGCCCGCACGCTCGGGGAGCGCCGCGGCCTGCCCTACGTGCACACAATGGCGCTGGCCCAGCAGGGCGCGCTGGAGGCCGGCAGCGATCCGGTCCGCGCCGAGGCGCTGCTGCGAAGCGCCCTGCACCGGCAGTCGCTGCACGACGACCGGCCCATGTGGGAGGCCGCGGACCCCCTGGCCAGGCTCCTGATGGCCCAGGCGCGGTACACGGAGGCCCGGGAGCTGCTGAGCGGCTTTCTGGAGGCGGCCCAGGCCGCGCGGCTGCGCTCCATGGCCATGCACGCGCACGCGCTGCTGGCCGACATCCACGAGGCCCTGGACCAGCCGGCCGAGGCGCTGGGTCACCTGCGGGCGCACGTGCAGGCCTACCGCGCGCTGCGCGACGAGGAGCACGATCGGCGGGTCAGCGCGCTGGAGGTCATGCACCGCACAGAGCTGATGCGGGCCCAGGCCGAGGCCGGCCAGCGCCGCGCCGACGAACTCGGTCGCCTGAGCCAGACCGACGACCTGACCGGCCTGCCCAACCGCCGCCACCTGCTCGACGAAGGCCCCCGGCTCCTGCGCGAGCGGCCCGGCGCTGTGGCGATCATCGACATCGACCACTTCAAGGCCGTGAATGACCGGTACGGCCACGAGACCGGAGACCGCGTCCTGCACGCCTTCGCCGCCCGGCTGCGGCGGGAGCTGCCCGGCGCCTTCGTGGCCCGTAGCGGCGGCGAGGAGTTCGTGGCGCTGTTCCCGGGCCTCGCCGTGCCGGACGCCCATGTCTGCCTGGACACCCTGCGGCGGCAGCGCAGCGCGCCGGGCCCACTGCCCGACGTGACCTTCACCGCCGGCGTGACCCCGTGCCCGGACGGCGACCTTCAGGACGCGCTGCGCCGCGCGGATACCCTGCTGTACCGCGGCAAGGCGACCGGCCGGGACCGCGTGGTCCCAGACGACGGCGGCGTGGAGTGACGCGCAACCCGGTCGCCTAGCGCCGGCCCCGCGACCGGACCTTCTGCCCGGGCACGGTCGCCTGCTTGAACTCCTTGCCCTGGAGCTTCGCCTCGATGGCGCGGATCTGGTCGCGCAGCGAGGCGGCCTTCTCGAAGTCCAGGTCCTCCGAGGCCTGCCACATGTCGAGTTCCAGGTCCGTGAGCTGCGCGCTGAGCGTGTCCCGGTCGGTGCCGACGGTGGCGGAGCTGATCTCCTCCGGCTGCTCCTCGCCGCGGATCACGTTGCGCACGCCCTTGATGACGGTGGTGGGCGTGATGCCGTGCTCCTCGTTGTACTCGGTCTGCTTCTCGCGGCGGCGGCGGGTTTCCTCCATGGCGAACTGCATGGCGGGCGTGACGCTGTCACCGTACAGGATCACCTCGCCGTTCACGTTGCGCGCCGCGCGGCCGATGGTCTGGATCAGTGCCCGCTCGCTTCTCAGGAAGCCGGGCTTGTCGGCGTCCAGGATGGCCACCAGCGACACCTCGGGCAGGTCCAGGCCCTCGCGCAGCAGGTTGATACCCACCAGCACGTCGTAGTGCCCCAGCCGCAGGTCGCGGATGATCACCTGACGCTCCACCGAGTCGATGTCCGAGTGCATGTAGCGTGCCCGCACGCCCTTTTCCAGCAGGTACTCGGTGAGGTCTTCCGACATGCGCTTGGTCAGGGTGGTCACCAGCGTGCGCTCACCGATGGCGGCCTTCTCGCGCACCCGGCCCAGCAGGTCCTCGATCTGGCCGTTGATGGGCCGCACCGTGACCTCCGGATCGACCAGCCCGGTCGGGCGGATGATCTGGTCGGCCACCGAGTCGCTGACCTCGCGCTCGAACGGTCCCGGCGTGGCCGAAACGAACACGAGCTGCCCGGTCTTGCCCATGAACTCGTCGAAGTTCAGCGGGCGGTTGTCCATGGCGGACGGCAGGCGGAAGCCGTAATCCACCAGCGTCTGCTTGCGGGCGCGGTCGCCGTTCGCCATGCCGCCGATCTGCGGCACCGTCACGTGCGACTCGTCGATGAAGGTCACGAAATCGTCCGGGAAGTAGTCCAGCATGGTGTACGGCGTCATGCCCGCCGCGCGCCCGTCGATGTGCCGCGAGTAGTTCTCGATGCCCGAGCAGTACCCCAGCACCTTGAGCATCTCCAGGTCGTAGAGCGTGCGCTCCTTGAGGCGCTGCGCCTCCAGCAGCTTGCCGGTGGACTTGAAGTACTCCAGGCGCTCCTCCAGCTCCTGCTGGATGCTGCCGATGGCCCGCTCGATGTTCCCCGCCGAGGACACGTAGTGCTTCGCCGGGTAGATCACCGTGGCGTCCAGCTCGGCCAGCCGGTCGCCGGTCAGCGGGTGCACCACACTGATGCGCTCGATGTCGTCGCCCCACAGCTCGATCCGCAGGGGCTGCTCGTCATAGGCGGGCCAGACCTCGACCATCTCGCCCTTGGCACGGAACCGCCCCGGCATCATCTCGATGTCGTTGCGCTCGTACTGCATGTTCACCAGCCGGCCCAGCAGCTCGTCGCGCGGCATCGCGCCGCCCTTTTTCAGCACCGCGTTCAGCGCCGTGTACTCCTTCGGGTCGCCCAGGCCGTAGATACAGCTCACCGACGCGACCACGATGGTGTCCCGCCGGGTCAGCAGGCTGCGGGTCGTCGAGTGCCGCAGCCGCTCGATCTCCTGGTTGATGCTGGCGTCCTTCTCGATGAACAGGTCCTTGCCCGGCACGTACGCCTCGGGCTGGTAATAGTCGTAGTACGAGATGAAGAACTCGACCGCCGCGTCCGGGAAGAACTCGCGGAACTCGGAGGCGAGCTGCGCGGTCAGGATCTTGTTCGGGGCCATGATCAGGGCCGGGCGCTGCGTCTCCTCGATGACCTTGGCCATGGAGTACGTCTTGCCCGTGCCTGTCGCCCCGAGGAGCGTCTGGTAGCGCAGGCCCGAGTCCAGGCCGTCCACCAGGGAGCGGATGGCCGTGGGCTGGTCGCCCGAGGGCGTGAAGTCGGACTTGACTCTGAGCATGGAACCTCCGGGGTGGGGAAAGGCGGCTGCGATCGCCGAACGAGTCTCCACATTTTACGCCCCGGACGTAAGGGGAATGTAGGCCGGATGGCTGAAGGGAAGCCTGGTGGCCCCGCTCTACACTGCCCCGTATGCGTGCCCGTCCCGCCGCCCTGATCTTCATCCTGCTGACCGCGCTGATCGACATCGTGGGGATCGGGATCATCATTCCGGTGCTGCCGGGACTGGTCAAATCGCTGGCCGGCTCTGAGGTCGCGGGCGCGCGCACCATCGGGGTGCTGACGGCGATGTACGCGGTCATGCAGTTCATCTGCGCGCCGATCCTGGGGGCGCTGAGCGACCGCTTCGGGCGGCGGCCGGTGCTGCTGTTCGCGCTGACCGGCATGGGCCTGGACTACCTGCTGCTGGCCTTCGCGCCCAACCTCGCGTGGCTGTTCGTCGGCCGCGTGGTCGCCGGGATCACCGGCGCGAGCCTGACTGTCGCCAACGCGTACATCGCGGACGTGTCGCCGCCCGAGGAGCGCGCGAAGAACTTCGGGCTGCTGGGCGCGATGTTCGGGGTGGGCTTCATCCTCGGGCCGGCGCTGGGCGGGCTGCTGGGCGAATACGGCCTGCGCGTGCCGTTCATGGTGGCGGCGGCCCTGACCGGCCTGAACGTGCTGTACGGCCTGTTTGTGCTGCCCGAGTCGCTGCCGGCGAGTGCGCGCGGCCAGGCGCTGCGCCGGGGCGACCTGAACCCCCTGCTGCCGCTGCGGGCGCTGGGCGAGTACCCGATCCTGCGCAGCCTGGCGCTCACCTTCGTGCTGCTGGGCCTGGCCGGGCAGGTGATCTTCAGCACGTGGGTGCTGTTCACCGAGGGCGCGCTGCGCTGGACGCCCGCCCAGAACGGCGTGGCGCTGGCGTTCTTCGGCCTGCTCACGGCCGGGGTGCAGGCCGGGCTGATCGGCCCCTTCCTGGCGCGCTTCGGCGAGCGGCGCACCATCATGACCGGGCTGGTGTCGTCCACGCTGGAATTCCTGGTGCTCAGCGTGGCCCGCAGCGGCGTGCTGCTGTACGCGTCGCTGGTGGTCGGGGCGCTGGGCGGGCTGGCGAACCCGGCCATCCAGGGATTGATCTCCAAGCAGGTGGACGAGACCGAGCAGGGCCGCGTGCAGGGAGCGGTCACCAGCCTGAACAGCCTGGTGGCGGTGGTCGGGCCGATCCTTGCCACGAACGTGTACGCGCTGGGCGTGGGCCAGGGCTTCCCCGGCGCGGCGTTCCTGATGGGCGCGCTGCTCTCGGTGGCCGGCACCGTGCTGATCCTGGGTGTGCTGCGGCGCATGCCGGGCACCGGGCCGGCCCAGTCCGTTCAGGGCCGCTAGGCCGCCGGCCCCCTTACGGCTGGTAGGTCTTGATCACGCCGCCCCAGCCGGGCAGCGTCTGCGCGCGGTAGAACACCAGGCTGATCGGCAGGTTCGAGCCGCTGGCCGGCACGAAGTCGATGTTCAGCCGGTCGGACTGCGCGCGCCACACCAGCGTGGGCGACCCGGGGTTCAGGGCGGTGCCCACGCGCGGCAGCTTGACCGCCTGAACGATCGGGCCGTCGATGACGTTCATGGCGCCCCGGTACAGGCCCCCGCGCGGGCTGAGGGCCACCGCGCTGCCCGCCGCGCCGTTGACTTCCAGGTCGTACAGCACGCCGTAATTGCCGCTGAGCTTCACCGGCTGGCCGGTCAGGGCGTCGGTGCCCGTCAGCGCCGGGTCGAGCTGCCCGTCCCCGATGGTGATGCGGGTGGGCAGGGCGCCCAGCGTGACGCGCAGGTGCCGCACGGCGTCCGGGAAGGTGCCGCGCACGTGCCGCTCGTCGGGCTTCAGGTAGGGCAGCTGCTGCGCGACCTGCGCGGTGGGCGGCAGGGTGTCTTCGAGCATCAGCACGGTCAGCTCCACGCGGCCGGTGGTGGTCACGTCCTGCATCACGTTCACGCCGCTGCCGGCGTTCAGGGTGGGGCTGGCGTACACCGCCGCCGACTGTCCCGGCGCGAGGCTCAGGGTGGCGCCGCCGCTGGAGGCGAAGTACTCCATCAGCGTGACCTGCCCCAGCGTGCCCTCGATGCGGGTGGGCGCCGTCTCGCCCAGCCGGTCCGTGCGGACGTCCACCGGATGGTCCGTGAGGTTACGCGCCAGCACGTACAGCCGCGCCGGCTTCCCCAGGCCGTTGAGGTGGTACGCCAGCAGCCGCGCGCGGCCCTCCACGCTGTCCTGGTACAGCACGCCGCTCTGCGCGGGCACCTCGGGGCTGTCGCTGAAGATCAGGGGCGACGTCTCGCCGGGCAGCAGCGTGGGCAGCGCGGCCGGGTACGTCAGCACCTGCGCGTCGGGGAAGGCGTCGCCGGGCAGCGCGTATTTCAGCGCGTACGTCAGCGGCGTGTCCACCGGATCGCCCTGCACGCGGATCGTGCGGGTAAAGGGCGTGCTCTGGAGCCCCCGGCTGTTCGTGACGGTCAGGCCGACGGTGTAGGTGCCAGGCTGGAAGTACACGTCCTGCCGGCCCGTCCACTTGCGGGCCGTGAGGTCCGCGCCGTCCGGGTCGAAGGCGTACTCGGTGTACACGACCCGCTCGCCCGGCGCGTACACGGCCTTGTCCGTCGAGAAGCGCGCCTGCGGGCTGAGGGGATTGCCGCCGTCGCGCAGCGCGGTCAGGGTCAGGGTGCGCCCCGAGTCGTCCGCGGAGACCAGGTTGGCGTTCAGGGTGTCGGCCAGGGTACGCGCACTGACGTACAGCACGCCGCCCACCACGGCGACCGTGCCGCCCGGCTGCGGCGTGCCGCCCAGTGAGGCGCTGACGGCGCGGGTGTCCACCACCAGCCGGCCGAGCTGCACCGCGCCCGCCGCGACGCCCTCCGCCCGGCTGATCGGGCGGCCCAGCAGCAGCGCCGTCTCGCGCAGCGGCAGCATGGCCCGCCCGGCCACCAGCCGCGGCGGACTGGTCCACGCGCTGGTGTCACCGTTCACGTACGCCACGCCCTGATCGACCGTGAAGGTCAGCTGCACCGAGCCGGCCGGAGCCGCCACGGCGCGGGCGGTGCCGGCGGCGCTCAGCACGCCGAGCACGCCCGTCAGCGCGGTGCCGCCCGGAGCAGGCGGCACCATCAGCGACAGCGTGGCGAGCAGCGTCGGCCTTCGGCGGCGGGAAGGAGTCGGGGTGGCAAGGGCAGCGGGAACGCACATGACGACGAGTATGGCGGACGAACCTGACAGCTTTCTGCCCGGATTGTCCCGCCCGGCGCGCGTCCGCTGCCCCCAGCGTGGGGGCATGCGTTGCAATTGACCGCGCGGACACGGGCATACACTGAAGCATGACCGAGTGTGGGGGCGCGTCCCCGTGAAACGTCCGCTGTGGCTCTGGGCCCTGCTCGCCGGCGTGGCGCTGCTGCTCACGCTGGCCTTTACCCTGCCGCGCGGCGCGGGCAGCGGCATGTATCTCACGGACTTCACCACGGCGCTGCGCCGCGGCGAGGTCGCGGACGCCCGCATCTCGTACCAGAACGGTACGGTCGTGCTGAGCGGCAAACTCAAGGACGGTCAGGACTACGAGACGCGCACCCTGACGGGCGACCCGGTGGTGAAGCTCGACGCCCTGCAGGCGGCCGGCGTGAACGTGTCGTACCTGCCGCCCGCCCGCCTGAGCGTGCTGGGCGTGCTGAGCATCCTGCTGACCCTGGCCCTGATCGTGGGCCTGATCATCCTGCTGCTGCGCAGCCGCCAGGGCGGCAACACGGACGCGGCCGGCACGTTCGGGAAGAGCAAGGCGGCGGTGATCGCGGAGGGACAGATCAAGCTCTCCTTCCAGGACGTCGCGGGCTGTGACGAGGCCAAGCAGGACCTGCAGGAAGTCGTGGACTTCCTGCGTGCCCCCGACAAATACCACGCCCTCGGCGCCCGCATCCCCCACGGCGTGCTCCTCGTCGGCCCCCCCGGTTCCGGCAAGACCCTGCTCGCCAAGGCGGTCGCCGGGGAGGCCAAGGTCCCGTACTTCTCCATCTCCGGCTCCGATTTCGTCGAGATGTTCGTCGGGGTCGGTGCCGCCCGCGTGCGGGACCTGTTCGAGCAGGCGCGCAAGAGCGCGCCCTGCATCGTCTTCATCGACGA
>NZ_JACHFK010000026.1 GCF_014201805.1 Deinococcus metalli
CTGAATGGGCAGACGGGTGGCCTGAGAGACAGGTGCAGTAGTCTTCCGCGGTGCCATGTCTCATTGTGGCATCCCGCTTTTTGTCCTCAGGCTCTTAAGACGAGCCCCCGGCGCATGTGCGTCCGGCCCGGCCCGACGATGCCCCTATCGCAGCCCTCCATCTCACGCCACAAAGGAGCCCACGTCCATCAAACCGCGGCGCGCCTGGCCACGACCTTCGCTGCCCCCGGGCACACTCACATGGTTGCGGATTACGGTGGACAACCCATCGGGCTGGCCTTGTGCTCCCTTCCCGACTTCCACCCCACCCACGTGGTGGATCGGCCATCTTCTCCATCCACCTGCTACGACGGAAGGCCACGGCCCTCCTTCACCGATTGATCGCCCGACCACTGCTCTAACCCGACACACGTCTCAGTCGGCATTTCCAATAGATTGTTGACAACTTGGAAATCCAATGTATCTGCGACTGGTCTCTATATGCAGCGTGGATGTGACGAGCGGAACCGTATTGGGGAGGCCACTGTACTGCACCCGGCCTCCCCCGTTGTCGAGAACACGCTGAAGAGGTCCCTTACCAGTCGCGGGCGAAGAGCTGCTGGCGCAGGCTGACGACGCGGGGCGTCAGCGGCGGCAGGCCGGCGAAGGTGTTGAACGACGTGTCATACGAGTACTGGCGTGTTGGCACGTTGTAGCGCATTACAATGAATTATATTTTTTCCAACACAAGCCGACACTGACCGAAAAGTGCTCTCCAGATCAGCAATCGAGAAGATCAGATATTCAATTGTCTTGCGAGCGGCAGAGCATAAAATTGGAAAATCAGTTCCGAAGGCGGAGCCACACCCGGTTCGGATTGAAGCCGAGCACGAACTCCCACGCCCACGGCTCCCGCGACGCGTCTATCACCCGCGTGTAGCCTTTGCGAATCTCCACCTCCATCACCCCCTCAAACCACTCCTTCACCACCCCGAGATCGCCCGTCCCCATCAACGCGTCCGGCAACGACTCCGAGTGCAGAAGCACGGCCGCCAACAGCGCCCGGCTCACCAAGTCCGGCAGCGCGCTGGGGTTCAGCCAGCCAGGGAACACCGACGTCACCCGCTCCCCCGTGCTGATCACCTGCATCCCACCCGTGGCCACCGGGCGCCCGTCCTCGTACGCCATCCAAGTCACCTCGGCCTCGGGCCTGACCTGGCCGAGTGATGGTTGACCTCCCGCTTCCACCTCGTCCGGCTGCGCCTTCAGCCTCCTCAGCTCGATACCCGCCGCCAGCGCCTCCGCCACCACACCCAGGAGCACGTTCCGGCGCACCGTCACCCTGTGCAGCCGGGCCACCCACGGCTGCACCGTGACCGTCCATCCACGCTGGAGATATGCCCGCTCCAGCCGCAGTCCTGGTTCTCCGCCCGGCACCCACGCCATCAGCTCCTTGATCTTGAACCGTCCGTCATACGCGATGACCTGAAGTCCCGCCTCGATACACGCCAGCAGGGAATCCGTCAGCTGGTCGTGCCTGGGGTCCGTCAACGCGACGACACTCACGGCGCCACCGTCCAGTAGGTGGAACCAGCCGGCCGCGACCACCTTGCCTCGCCTCGTGGCCATCCACACGTCGTAGGACGGAAGAAAGCCGCTGGGCCTGAGGTAGCCCATCGGCTGGATGGCATCGAACAGCTCACCGCCGCGCTCAAGGACCCGGTCGAAGAAGGCGCGCAGAGCGGGCAGGTCGGCTCCGTTCGCGGGGCGGAAGTGGTGGACCTGGGAGGGCATCTGTGGCGCCATAGGACTCCTCTGAAAGAACGGGGGCAGCCGTATTTCTACTTATAGCAAGACTATCAATGAGTAGTCGTCTTTTCACACCTCCACCGCGAAGCTGCGGGGATGACCCCCGACCCTGGACAAGCCCGGCTCGAGGAGATCGGCCGCCGTGTGCGTGAGGCCCGGATCCGCCGTGGCTGGAACCAAGACGTCTTCGCCCACCACGCCGGCATCCACCGCGCCTACATCGGCATGATCGAGAACGGCAAGAAGGATCTAAGGATCTCGACGGTCTACCGGCTCGCAGAGGCGCTCGACGTGCCCGTCATCAGCCTCCTTCCCTAGTCAGCCCGAAGCAGTTCCGCCACATCGACCTTCAGGGCGTCCGCGATCCTCTGCAGGTGGTCAAGCGTCACGTTCGAGGTATTCGCATTCTCCAGGGCGCTGCAGGTAGACGCCCGCTGGCTGTTGGGCCTGCTGGATTGAGTCAGTCGATAAGCTCGCCCGCTCTTACGCCGAATGCCAGCGCGAGCTTCTCAACGATGTCAATGCCGGTGCCGCTCCGGGCCCGCTCGATCACGCTGATCTGGTTGTGGTGCAGCGAGGCGTGCGCCGCAAGGTCTTCCTGTGACCATTCCCGCTCCTGCCGCAGCCGCCGCACGTTGTCCGCCAAGCGCTGACGGATGGAGGGCGCTGGATTGGACATCGCGCTCAATGATGGGTCAGCCCAGAATAGGCAACCACACTGAATTCAGTGTCATTGAATTCAGTTACAATACCACATGCATCGCGCTACTCAGCGGTACCTCGGCCTCCCCGAAACTTGGCCCACCCAGGACGACCAACTCCTTCCCATCCAAACCGTCAAAATCCAAGGCCGCGCCCAAACACACCTCCTCCAGGCCCTCGACATCCGCGGCCGCTGGCACGGTGGCGCCCTGTTCGGCAGCCATCTTTCCGGCACCCTTGAGGTGCCCCTGATCACCGCGTCCGCCCCCCCCGGGACGGTCAGCCACCCCCTCACCCTGTCCCTTCCTTACCTCATCGGCGCCAGCCAGATCGTTACGACGTTCCTGAGCGCGGGGGTCGACTGGGTCGGCCAATGGATTGCCGCCCCCGACGGTCGCCTCCCCGACCGACGGGCCGACCTCCTCTGGGTCAACTTCGGGGCCCGCCGTGGCCTCATCGACGACCGACACCCCTTGGCGGTCATCGGCCTCCGCGAGGGCTCCCTTGTCGGGCGAGCGTACATCTGGGACGAGGGCGAGCCCATCGAGGTGGACTGCCCCGTCTGACCACTCACCAGCTGAGGCCGAGACGCGCCGGACGGAAGCCAGTTTGGCTGCACATGCGCTGCCTGATTCCAGGCAGCCATCGTCAGAGCGCACTGACAGGCGAGGCCGGTCGCACCGATGGTGGCGCGACATACCACGCAGACGTGCCGACAAGATTGGCGATCAACCACTCGCCGGAACAGAATCCGTGGCCCTGGACTCCCCAGCTCGATCCCCAGGAATTGCGAATGATGAATTCACCTCGCCGGCCAGGACGCGCAGCCTCGTCGTACCCGACCAAAACGATGGCGTGTCCGCCAAGTCGAACAGGATCCGGGACATCCGGAATCTGCCCTCCTAATGCCGCTATGAAGGCAGGCCCAATGCGGATACCTACCGCAACGGGATACCCCTGGGCCAACAGCTCCGCGACGGTGTCCACCGAGAACGCCACAGAGCGGAGTGTGGCCTGACGACAGTGCTGGGGATCAAGCGCGCCACTGGGCGGGGCGTAACTCGCGGCTGTTTCGTCTCGCTGGTCGTCGTAGGGCCAGAAGGTGTCGGCCGGCTGCCCAATGCTCGTCAGGGCCGCCTGCGCCTGCTGGAAGGATGCTCCGCTGGTTCCCCGGGGTTGCCCCTGACGGCATCCCCAGTACAGGACCTCCTCAGACAGGTGCAAGGAGAGATCCACGCCCGCTTCCGAGGTCAGCGTCTGGGCTTCATGCACCGCCGTGACGGCGAACGCCATGCAGGTGCCGCGCTGTCCCTGATCACGGACGGGAGGCAGGGCGGAACGGAGATCCAATTGCGGCCATTTTCGCGTGACGTGGTGGGTCATGCCAGAAACGGCTGCTGGCGTGCGCTGACGCCGCGCTCCGCGCTGCCTGCTGGATGGGGCGTGATATTCAGGTCAATGCCGTAGCGGTCTACAGGTTCACCCGAACCCTGCCATGGCCTTTCCTTGCGAAGCTCCAGATGGGCGCCTCCCGCATGTATCACCCGCAGCACGAACCGGCGAAGTCCGGATCCACCCAGCACGTTCTCGTCCGCCTCCGGACCCTGCAGGAACTGATCCACCAGTACCTCTACTGCGGGCTCAGCTCCCGTCGAGACCGGAGCGGTCCAGATATAGCCCGTCGAGGGCATCTCGGGAAGCTGGACGACCAGTTCATCACTGACCCGCGGATACACCACCCGCCCCGCATCCTGGTAATCCAGCGGCCAGACGTCCACCCGCCCATTGAGCGGACGTTCGCCGCCGCGCAGCTGGGTTTTGACATGCAGCGGGCTGACGCTGATCAGCCGACTGTAGATCTGCGGCGAAATCACGTCCAGGGCGCGCAACTGGGTCACTGTCGCCTGATAGCTTGCCCCCATTTCTAGACCCATCAGGTACGCCTGCTGCGGCGTCGGCTCGGCACCTTCCCGGGGCAGTCCCGCCTGGCGAACTAGGGTATAGACCAGTCGAGGCGGCATCAGAAAGTTGGCTGCAAAGGCTTGCGCCTCGACCTCGATCATACTGTCGGTGACGCGGTCACGGGCCAGGCCCAGTTCAACCTCGCCGTCCACACTCTCGGCGTGACCCATCTCATGGTGACCGAATTCATGCGCGGCCGTGAAGCGCTGCAGGCTCGGCGGATGCTTGGCGTTCAACAAAATGCCGCTGATGTCGCCGCCTTGATCTGGAATCCGCTTGTAAAGCCCGTAGACGTCTAGCGGCTGGAACATGAGCCACACGCTGGAGCGCTCGATGATGCGGAACACATCGATACGGCGGCCTGTGTCCGTCCCCAGGCGTTCGTGTGTCGCTGCCGCCGCCGACGTGCCACGCTGTTTGGCCAAGGCTCGGGTTCTGGCGTTCATGGGGAGCTCAAGACTGATCCGTGGACGTGAGGGAAGGCGCCCGTCCAGCCTGACGCAGGAACTCGGCAAACCGCAGCACCTGCTGCTGATCCTGCTCACTCAGTCCCTTGGACGCCCGGTACAAGGCGCGGGCCGTGTCATCTTGAGGCGCAGATAACACCTCGTCGTCGTCGAAGAAGTACGTCAGCGGCTTCTTGAGCAGCTGGGCGAGCCTGTGGAGTTCGATGCTGCTGACCTTGCGCTTACCCGTCTCGAGGGCGGACATGGCTGGTCGGGAGATCCCGATCTGATCCGCGACGAATTCCTGTGACAGCCCCAGGTACTCCCGGGCCTCCTTCACGCGCTCGGCGAGGTGCCGTTCCTGCTCTGCGGCGAGTACATACTCCGTCTGCTGTTCCATGGCGTTCCTCCCTTGTCTTCATGGTGCGGTGAACGGTGCAAAGCCGTGTGGATCCGCGTCACCATCACGGCATACCGATACGTGCGGCGCCCGAGCAGGCCATCACGAACGCGATGACCTGCTGATCACCGTGGGACAGACTGAGGCGCCAGACCTCCAGGTTCATGAGCCGAGCGCGCTGCGCCGCCTCACCGTGCAGGTGCAACGACGGCTGCCCAGATGCGGCGCTGACGACCTCGATGTCTGTGGTCTCAACGCCATCACGGAGGCCGGTTCCAAGGGCCTTGGCCGCGGCCTCCTTGGCGGCAAACCGCGCGGCGAGACGTGCGTGATCTCCACGACACCAGGCGCGCTCAGCGGCCGTGAAATTGCGCTCGCAGAACGCCTCACCGCCCACTTCAAGGATGCGGCCCCACCGCTGAAGGTCAATGAGATCGACGCCGCACGCCCACGCCATCGTCATCACGCCACCTTCGTGGGGATAGCGTCTACCTCGAGTGGATCACTGTCCAGCGGATCCAGGCGTCCATACGCCAGCGCTTTCTGAGCCAGGCATCCGGTGCACCCAGGAGCGGCATGATGAGCGCCCCTCACCGCCTGGAGGAGGACAGAATGCTGCCAGACCTCCCCAAGGGACTCGGACAGCACGTTCCCATGGTCGTCCGGCGCTGAGTACCCGCCGAACGCGCTGCAGGGTGAAACGTGGCCATCCGCACCGACGACCAGTTGATCGATGGCAGCCGTGCATGGACCACACCCTTTGAGCCCCAGGAAGGCGTGAGCGGATCCCAGGGCAATGTCCACGCCAGGGTAGAGTGCCCGCAGGCGGAGAACGACATGGCGCAGGGCACGGTACCCCTCGCGATCCAGAGACAACCCCTCTACGCCAGTGGCGCCTCGACCCTGGGGGACAAACCTCAGCACACTGATTCTGGGAAGACCAAGCCGAGCGACCAGATCCACCAGACCGGGCAGTTCGTGAACGTTCAGCCGGGTGGGGACGAAATGCACCTCGGTGCGCCGCCCGAGAGAGAGGGCAGCGCGGATGGTCTGCATGGTCAGCTCGAAGCTTCCACGGACGCGTGTTACCTGATCGTGACGCTCAGGAACTGAACTGTAGACACTGACCATCAACGTATCTTCCGCACGCAGCAGGGCGGCAAGGCGGTCCTCTGAGACGCTGGACCGCACGCCACTGTCCCAGATGACCCCAGACGAAAACATGCGGAGCTCCAGGCCCTCTTGACGGGTATGGGCCACAACCTCGTCCAGCCCGCGGTACTCCAGCGGTTCCCCGCCCGTGAGGGTCAGGCGCCGGCCCCCAAGCTGTGCGAACTCGGAAATGAGCTCCACTGTCCGGCGAAGTGGCAGGGCAAGGGGATGGTGGGGCGCGGCAAACGCTGAGCAGTGCGCGCACATGAGGGGACAGCCGCGCAGCAGCTCCACGCGCAGTTCGCGGAGCGCAGGAACGGCAGTCGACAAGAGGCTCGCAGGCTCATACATGGGCCACCTCACCGGCCGCTGCGTTCTGGGCGTCGCGAGCGGCCATCACGAGTGAACGGGAGCGGCCCGGCGCCTCGGCGTCCGCATGGGTGGCCCAACAGGCGATCTCACCCGGCGCGCACCCCACTTCACGGCAGATGAATCCGAGCAGCCGCGTCAAGCCGAGATAGTTGCCATAAGCGCGCTGAATAAAAAACTGGTTGCGGTAGAGCGCCGAAAGGTGCAGTTCTCCGTCGGCCAGCGTCAGGCTGATGTGACTGAGGCACGGGAACCCCATGAGGTTCGTGTCATCGGGGCCCTGAATGCGCAGTTCGGCGTCCCAGCCACCCGCAGGCACCACGGACAGTTCGTAGGCACTGCTTTTTGGCCCCGGAAGACGGCGCTGAGCGCGCAATCGCTCGATCACACGCGCGAGTTGATTGAGTGGCGCCTCGCCCGGGCGTTCCCACGCAACCAACCTCCCAAAATACGTTCCGGACATGTTGCCGCGGTGCTTGCGCAGGAACGGGTAGGCCTCTATGTATGAGGTATAGAGATGCGCCGCAGCCCGCTCGCCCAGGCGGGGGAAGTACAGGTCAATGGGAAACAAGGTCGACGCAACGGTATCGACAGGCTGCGCCAGCGACGGGTGAGCGGTAATGAAGCCGTCTAAAGCCGCGCGAATCACTGGATCCTCCGGAGCCTGACCGGGCATGACGACCATCAGGTTGACAGCCTTCCCGCCCTGATCGATCAGCAGTTCAAGGGCATCAAGCCACGCTTCAGACAGGTTCGGGGCAGAAATCAGGGCCGCCCTGGGACGCCCTGATACAGGCGTGGGGTGGGTCAGGGAAACGCTGGGCATCTATAACCTCCACTTCGCGGACATGACCAGATCCGTGAGGGCGTTAACGGTCGAGTACTGGGTGCGGTCGAGCTTGCTCGGATTAGGAAGCTCAATGCCCAAGTCGCTGCTGAGCCTGGCGAGCACCGCATGAGCGGGGACGGACTTGACGGTGAAGTCACCCTGACTGGCCATTTCCTGCTCGACGTCTCCAACGGAACAGGCATAGATGTGGGCGACGGCGCTGAGGACCGCTGACTGCACGCTCTCGCGGAGCGGGGGAGGGACCACTGTCGGTGCAGCGATGCTCTTTTTCACCATGTGTCAGCCTTCCTGCCATCTCGTAGCCAGATGACAGATTATCTGACACTGTAGATCAAGGGGGTCGGAAAGTCAAACCATTTTCGCCAGGACGTCAGCTTTTCGAACACCGTCCGGGAAGCACGTCAAGCACGCTTGCCAGTGCCTGGAAATCCTGAAGTTGCTGCGGCAGCGGACGGTGCACACGCGCCCGAGCACCAGGGTGGTACATCGGGACAAGCACGCGCCCGGCCCACTGCCGGCATTGCCCCACATCCGCCGCCAACGTGAAGGCATGCTCCTCCACCGTACGGAGCGACTCAAGCGCCACGCGGCCCAGGGTCACCACGACTTCCGGCCCCACCACCTCCAGCGTCCGGCCCAGATGCTGAGCACACCGCTGCACTTCGTCACGGGCCGGCGGACTGTTCCGGCCAGCACTGTCCTGTGGGTTGCAAAGCACGGCGTTGGTGATAAACGTGTCAGCGCGCTCCAGACCGATCGAGGCGAGCAAAACCTCGAAATTCCTCCCGGTCTGATCCCCCTGCAGGGGCACATGGGTGCGTTCCGCACCCAATCGACCTGGCGCCTCTGCCACAAACAGCACGCGGGCACCAGGCGACCCGTTGGCGTGACTGAGCACACGCGCACGCCCGGCCATTCGTGGGCATAACTGGCAGGACTGCACATCATCGACCAGAGTGGCAAACGCGCGAGCACGGTTCATGCCCGGAAGGGCCGCTGCACTGGTCACAGGAGTTGCTCCGTCATCTGTGACTGATAGTTGCAGGAACGCAGCACGTCCACAATGTGGTATTTGACCTCATCGAAGACCTCATCGGCCGCGCGGGAGGCGTTTACGACCCGCGCACGCACGCCATCACGCCGTGCCGCGAACAAGTACCCCTGACGCGCCCGTTCCTGAAACGCAAGGCGCTCATGGTCGAACCGGTCCGTGGTCGGTGTCCGGTGCCGCCGAGCCATCGCCACTTCAACCGGAAGGTCAAACACAAGTGCCAGGTCAGGTCGCCGCTGCAGCGTAGCGAAGGCAGTCATCCGATCGATGAGGTCAATGGGAAGGTCACGGCCATACCCCTGATAGGCCACCGTACCGTACTCTCCACGGTCTGAAAGCACGACGTGCCCCTCACGTAGTGCGGGGAGAATGACCTCGTCGAAGGTCTGGGCGCGATCGGCCTCAAACAGAAAGGCCTCAGTTCTGTGCAAAGGAACGTGTCCCTCGCTTTTCTCGGTCAGCAGGGGGCGAAGGCGCTCACCCAGCGGCGTTCCACCCGGCTCTCGCGTCCGCACCACGCCGATCCCGCCCCCAGACAACCACTGCTCGGCACGTCCAATCGCGCTCGACTTGCCACTGCCTCCGATGCCTTCGAACGTCACTAACACGCCCTCTGGTTTGCGATCCACACGCCAACGATACGCTCCCGCTGCTAACGCTGCAGGCAAGAATGTCATGCTCGTCCACCCAACGTCGCCAAACACTCCGGGCATTGGCGAGGGCGTGCGGACGCTGGGCTGGGAGCTCGACGACCATTCCTCAGGATGCCCGCTGGTTCCTGGCCGGGCATGTGCGCTGGGGTCTTCCCTAAGGCCCTACGAAGAGTGGCTGTCGTCACTCGGGGGTTCTGATCCCTGTGCGTCTTGCAATTGATCCTTGAGCTTCCTGGGCCGCAGGAAGGGAATGCCGGCGCTGAGCCGCTCATCTGTCAGCGGGCCCAGAACCGCCGTGGACCCCTCCGCCCTGGCCAGGACCCGCAGGCGCCGCGCCTCCTCTTCGGGCGACCGCAGTTCCGGATGGAGAATCTTCAAGAACCCCTCTTCACTGATCACAATGGTCCGCATCGCACCCTCCTGGACCATGAGTTTATCCGCTCAGCATTATAAGAACTGCGCATGATGGCGCCAGTACTCGTCGAAAACAGGTGTATATGTACCATAGACTTTTCAAGGCCAGAACTGTACGAAATATGCGCTTCCACTACATGAACCATGCACCCGTCATAAGCAGTCCCTGTTGAAATCCGGCTCTCGTCACGTATGCTGCCAATCATGGCTTACACCACATTGAGTGAACAGGTTAGGAAGCTCGCCAACGCGCAACGCAGCGACGCCTTCGTCAAGGAATTCCGCGCGGCCGTTCGGGATGGCACCTTCGACGCCGCAGATTTGCCTCAGCGCTTCACGCTGCCCAAAGCCTTTACCCGCCGCGGTCACACCGACACGTACTCCCGGGATGTCCGGGACATGGTCCTCGAAGCCACGCCCGAATTCGAGCAGTGGTTCGCAGATATGAACACCCAGCTGACCCCAGCGCGCCGGGGCGGCACGATCAAACCCACGTACGAGAACATCGAAGCAGGCCTGGTGGACTTCAAGGCCCTGGCCGCGAGCACCCGCGAGAAGTTGCAGGCGAGCTACTCCAAGGGGCAGACGATGGGGAACTCGCGGAAGGGCGCCACGCCTGCCAAACGGGGAGACACGCCCGCCAGAAAAGCAACAACGCCTGCCAAAAAGACAGCGTCGCGGAAAAAGGCATAACGAAACCCCACCTCCGCGCCCTACACCGCAGCCCCGCTTGATGCGGAGTGTTGTCTTGTCAGAACCTCCGCAGCTGAGCGTGCACTCGTCAGTGAACCTGGAGAGGACATAGCGGCAACTCGACGGTTTCGCCATCCCATCTCCCACCGTTCGGAGGCGCGCATGATAGAAACAGTGATTTCTCCTTGTATGCCTCATCGGGACGGCACGCCATGACCCACCGCGTCAAACGCGCGCCCAAACCCCGGTATCACCAGTCGTACCCGTCCACCCTGGCCACCACCGAAGAGCTTCGCGCCCTCGGCCTGCACCCCGGCACCAGCGAGCCCGACGCCATCCTCGACTACCACCATGGAGACAAGAGCGGCCTCTGCGGCCTCTTCGAGCGCAGCAAAGCCGTACCCATCAAACCTGCCGAGGACACAGCGTCATAAGTTCGGGGATCACCCCGTGACTTTGGATGATTGCGCCTCCAGCACCCCGTGACTTTGGAGGATTCAGCCCGTGACTTTGGATGTTCCCTCCGTCCGATCACCCCGTGACTTTGGATGATTGCGCCTCCAGCACCCCGTGACTTTGGAGGATTTGTCAACGGCGACTTAAAATTGGAACTTCCGCACATTTGGTGATGGGGATTCAGCCCGGTGGCCGGTGCAGCATCCGAGCCCGCAGCAGAGAGAGCCCCGCACGGCCATACATCCC
>NZ_JACHFK010000027.1 GCF_014201805.1 Deinococcus metalli
ATGGGCAGACGGGTGGCCTGAGAGACAGGTGCAGTAGTCTTCCGCGGTGCCATGTCTCATTGTGGCATCCCGCTTTTTGTCCTCAGGCTCTAAGCGCACTCATCACCCTGCTCCTGCGGCCAATGATCCATGGTCCGATCCCGCTGTACCTGATCGAGGCTCCCATGCGGGGCACAGGGAAGACGCTGCTGGCCCAGATTCTGGCGCTCGTTACTCTCGGAAACGAGGTCGGCACCATGGTGCAGCCCGCCAACGACGGCGAATTTGAGAAACGTGTGACGTCGAGCCTGCTGGGCGGGGCCAGGATCATCCTGCTGGATAACGTACACACCCTGAAGGGAGAGGCCCGGAGCGAATTTGATGTTCCACTGCCGCAAGGTTTCGTGACTGACCATGATGCCGACCTCGAACAATAATTCCTGCACGTCCCGCTGGCTGAGGGGGAATCGATGGTACAGCCAAAGGGCGTAGCCGATGACGCTCAAAGGGAAACGGTGGCGGTACGGCTTCCGGTCAGACACAGCTCACCACCCTACTTCCCTTAACTTGCCAGAACCGCGCCGGGCCTACACTGACCCATGACACCTGCTCTTGGCCATCAGCATCCTAAAATGGCAGGGGGAGTATGAGGGCGCGCTGGTTGGTGCTTCCTGCCCTCGCTGCCGCCTACGGCACCCGGACATTGCGGGTTCCAGTTGCTGGCTGGTCACTGACGAGTGAGCATCAAGGGGTGGGGCCCGTCACGCGCCGCCTGTACTGGATCGATATCAGCTCGCCCCAGCAGAGGGACACCGAGGTTGTCGACGCTGTCTTGCAGTGCCTACCCGACCTTATGCCGTCCTTACTGGCCCACTTCCGGCGGGTTCGGCACACCAAGGGGCACACCCGGGTCGGCGACCAGTTCACCATCCTGATGGTAGGAACCCGGCGCGGGCGGGTACAGGTGGTCGAGATCACCCCAACCACCTTCCGCTTTCAAACCTTGCGGCAGCACTCTGAGTCCGGATGGATCGCGTTCCGGAGTGATCCTCTGGAGGGCAACGCCTACCGGCTGAGCGTCGTGTCCCAGGTGCGGGCGAGCAGTTGGTTTGACCGCTACGCGTACCTGCTGGGCGTAGGGATTCTGCAACGCCTGACCTGGGAGGTTGGGCTGCGCCGCGCCTTGCACCTGAGTGGCGGCCGCAAGGTCGGACACGGCACCACCACTGTGGAATGGCCGTAATTCGGGAGTGGGGTTTCGCTCATCACCAGCCAGTTGCCTGTGACGCGCCGCCTGCAGGCCCGCCTCCTGGGTTCACCCAGCGGGGGCGAAGCTCACACCTGTCGCTTCAGTCCCTTTGCAGTGTGCTTATGCGTCGTGCAGGCGGCCGTTTCGGATGATCGGGCTGATCGGCCGGCGTGCCCGACCGCTGCCCCGCTTCGCGTAGCTCATCCAGTTGACGTGCCGGTCGACCCGCAGTGTGCTCAGCACGCGGTCGGCCAGTCCAGGAACCAGGTCGTACAGGATCACGAAGGCCCGTGACGGGATCAGCGGATAGATCACGGGCCGGGGGCGTTCCATGGCATTGACGAGCGCCCGGGCGACCTGGGATGCCTCCATCACGGGCCACACGAGGTGGGCGCCGTGCCCCCCTGCTTTCACGTTGGGGGCCGTGTCGAACAGTGGGGTGCGGACGGCGGCGGGCAGCAGGGCGCTGACCACAATGCCGCTGCGCTCCACGTGCATCAGCTCCTGCCGCAACGACTGCGTCATGACCTCCACAAACGCTTTGGTCCCGCCGTAGATGCCGGAGTAGGGAAATCCCACGCGGCCCTCGACGGACGCCGTGTTGATGATGTGCCCGGCACCCTGACGGCGCATTACGGGGACCACCGCCTGCACGCCGTACAGCACGCCCATCACGTTGGTCTCGATCAGATGGCGCACGCGCCACTCCTCGCTGTGCTCGACGCTGTCCACGAACATGTCACCCGCATGATTGACCATGACATCAATCCGTCCGAACCGGGCCAGGGCGGTATCGACCAGCCCCTCCACCTGGGCACGCTGCCGCACGTCAGTAGGCACGACCAGGGCCACGGCACCGAGGGACTCGATCTCATGGGCCACCACTGCCAGGACTCCAGCATCCCGCGCCGCGATAACGACCTGCGCGCCCCGCACGGCACACTCCAGCGCGGTGGCCCGCCCGATCCCCGTGGAGGCGCCCGTAATCACGACGGTCTGGCCGCGCAGGTTACGGTGCCGCCGGCGGCGCCCCGACACAGCCGGCGCAATCAGCAGCGCCACCAGAGATCCGAATGCCATGCGTGTCGATGCGTTTCTGGGCATGGCCCACCGTAGCGGCCCTACCCTCATGTTGCTCCCCGGTTCGCTCAAGGACCCCTGAATCGTTCCCAGCTGGGAGCGAACCATGAGTACTCGCTCAGTGCCCAGGTGTACGGACAGCACCTGACGCGCTACCCCCTGCGCTGTAATGGGCTGGTATGTCATACCGCGCCGCCGTGGTGGGATCTGGGCCGAACGGCCTGGCCGCCGCCATCACGCTGGCCCGGGCTGGCTGGCAGGTTGATGTCTACGAGGCGAATGCCACGCCAGGGGGCGCGGTGCGCAGCGCTGAACTGACCTTGCCGGGCTTCATCCATGACCTGGGCTCGGCCATCCATCCGCTGGCCGTGGTTTCCCCCTTCTTCCGAACGTTGCCTCTGGAACGATATGGGCTGCAGTTTGTGGCTTCGCCAGCTGCGGTCGCGCATCCGCTCCCGGGTGGCGCGGCCCTGCTTTTTCGCAGCCTTGACGAAACGGCGGACGCCCTGGGAGCTGATGGCCCGGCGTACCGGCGGTTGATGGGGCCCCTGGTCGACGCGGCCGACGACCTCTTCGAGGAGACGCTCAAGCCCCTGCTCCGGGTACCGCGCCATCCCGTTACGTTGGCCCGGTTTGGGATCCGCGGCCTTCCGCCCGCCGCGCTGCTCGCCCGTACCCTTTTCCGCGGGGAGTCGGCGCGGGCGCTCTTCGGCGGACTCAGTGCCCATTCGGAGGTGCCGCTCACCCAGCCGGTGACGTCCGCGTACGGCCTGATGCTAGCGGTGAGCGCGCATGTAGTTGGATGGCCGTTCCCGCGTGGGGGAGCCCAAGCCATCACGGATGCCATGCTGGGGTACCTCGGTCATCTGGGCGGGCGGCTGCACGTGAACCGGCCGATCGAGCGTCTGGAGGAACTGGACGCGGACGTGCACCTGCTCGATGTTTCACCGCGGGAGTTCCTGCGCCTCGCGCCTCAGCTCCCGGCCGGCTATGCCCGCCGGCTGCGGCACTTCCGGTATGGAGCGGGCACCATCAAGCTCGATTATGCCCTCAGCGCGCCCATCCCGTGGAGCGATCCACGCACGTCGCTCGCAGCCACTGTTCACCTGGGAGGGCCGCTGGCCGACCTTGTTCGCAGCGAGGCGCAGAGCGTGCATGGTCTGCCCGAGCGGCCGTACCTGCTGCTCGCGCAGCACACGCCATTCGATCCCAGTCGCGCGCCGGACGGTCAGCAGACCGCGTGGCTGTACGGGCATGTGCCGGGTGGCTACCACCTGCGACCGGGGGATCTTGATCGCATCGAGGCGCAGATCGAACGGCTCGCACCGGGCTTCCGTGAGGTCGTGCTCGCCCGGCGGGTGACGACCGCGGCCGACGCACAGCGGATGAACCGCAACCTGGTCGGCGGGGACGTGGGGGGTGGCGCGAACACGCTGCTGGGTACCCTGATTCGTCCCACGCTCTCGGCGTCCCCGTACCGTACGCCTCTCAAAGGAATCTACCTGTGCAGTGCCAGCACCCCGCCTGGGGGTGGCGTCCACGGCATGCCCGGGTACCACGCGGCGCTCACGGCGTTGAACGACCAAACCTGAGCCCGGCCGTGTCTCCACCTGGCGTCTCTGACGGGCCGGCACCTGTTCGGGCACAGCGAACCGTGTTCAGCGGAGGCCCATGAACTCCAGTTCACGTGATCGTCGTGGAAGCTCACCATGCCCTTGCCATCCTGAGGCAGTCCACTCATTTCCACAGGAGGCACCATGACGACAGTGACGACGCCGCACGACCTAGATGAGCGAGACGCCCATGGCCACTGAGGGGTCGGAGGTCGAATCCACCGCTACACCAGAGCAGACCGCGGACACTCCGAGTACGGGAGCGCGCATGCCCGTCGCGGAGCGCTCTATGGTGGGGACGCTCGGCCTCGCACTGATGGGGGCCGGGCTGCGCAGCGCCCGGCCCCTTCAGAAGATTGTGCTGGGCAGCGTCGGAGCCGGTCTGGCTGCCATGGCCGCCACCGGCCGCAATCCGCTGGCCACCGCACTGAAGATCCGGCAGACCCCGAGTGGGGACGTGCTGGTGGGCGACGCGGTCACCATCGGCGTGCCGGCCGACGAACTGTACGCCCGCTGGCGCGATCTGGCCTCCCTGCCCCAGCTGATGACGCACCTCCAGCGGGTCGAGGTGCTCGACGAGCGGCGCTCGCGCTGGACGGTATCGGCCCCAACCGGTGAGGTGAGCTGGGAGGCCGAGATCACGACCGATGAGCCCGGCCAGCGGCTCGGCTGGCAGTCGGTGCCGGGGGCCACCATCGACAATGCCGGTGAGGTGCAGTTCCGCCCGGCCCCGGGCGGGCGGGGCACCGAGGTCATCGTGCACCTGACCTACCGGCCACCGGGCGGGACGGCGGGGGCCGTGTTGGCCCGCCTGGCCGGTGAGGAACCGGCGCAACAACTGCGGGATGACCTGATGCGCTTCAAACGCGAGCAGGAACTGGGCTTTGCCCCGACCACCGACGGACAGAGCAGCGGTCGTGCCAACGCGGGGGGCTCCGCATGAAGGCCATCGTCTGGCAGGGGGCTAACCACGTGGGAGTCGAGACCGTGCCGGATCCGACCCTGCTGCTGCCCAGCGACGCCATCGTGAGAATCACGTCGACTGCGATCTGCGGCTCTGACCTGCACCTGCTCGACGGCGTGATCCCGAGTATGGATAGGGGCGACATCCTCGGACACGAGTTCATGGGTGAAGTGGTGGAGGTCGGCCGGGACGTCAAGACGTTGAGGGTCGGTGACCGGGTCGTGGTGCCCTTCAACATCGCGTGCGGCGTGTGCGATCCGTGCCGCCGTGGGCTCTTCAGTGCCTGCGACAACTCCAACCCGAACCACCGCATGGCCGAGGCGCTCTACGGCGCGGTCAGCGGCGGCGGGCTGTTCGGGTACTCGCACATGTACGGCGGGTACGCCGGCGGTCAGGCCCAGTACGTGCGCGTGCCCTTCGCGGATGTGGGGCCACACAAGATCGAGTCGGATCTGCGTGACGAACAGGTGCTGTTCCTGACCGACATCTTCCCGACCGGGTACCAGGCGGCGGAGAACTGCGGCATCGTGCCCGGACGGGATGTCGTGGCCGTCTTTGGAGCGGGGCCCGTGGGGCAGTTCGCGGCGCGGAGCGCCCAGATGCTCGGGGCGGCCCACGTGATCGTCATCGACCGCGTGCCGGAGCGCCTGGCAATGGCGCAGACCGCCGGCTGCCAGACCATCAATTACGAGCAGGATGATGTCCTGGTGGCCCTGCGCGAGGCGACCGGCGGGCGCGGGCCGGATCACGTCATCGACGCGGTCGGCATGGAGGCCCACGGACATGGCCCTGGGGCCCTCGTGGACACCGCCAAACAACGCCTGAAACTCAGCTTCGACCGCATCACGGCGCTGCGCTGGGCGATCCTGAGCTGCGCGAAAGGCGGAACCGTCAGCATGCCCGGCGTGTACGGCGGACTGATCGACAAACTGCCCATGGGCGCGGCCTTTGCCAAGGGCTTGACCTTCAAGATGGGGCAGACGCACACCCAGCGCCATATCGGACCGCTGCTAGGACGTATCGAGGCGGGTGAGATCGATCCGAGCTTCGTGATCACGCACCGGGCGTCCCTCGATCAGGCGCCGGAGTTGTACAAGACCTTCCGCAACAAGCACGACGGGTGCATCAAGGTCGTCCTCGACCCCTGGGCCTAAGCAACGCTGCGGTTCCGGGTCAGCGTTCAGAAGCGGCTCGTTGTAGAGGGAAGGAAAGGTACCTGTATGCCTAAACCGAAGACCACCTTCACCCCACGCGCGGCCACCTCCAAGGAGCAGACCGACGCCAAACGTACGGATCTGCAGCGCACTACCTCCACGCCCGGAGAGGTATTGACCGACACCATGGGCCATCCCGTCAGAGACGACCAGAATTCGCTGCGCGCAGGCGAGCGTGGCCCCACCTTGATGGAAGACTTCCTGCTGCGCGAGAAGATCCATCATTTCGACCACGAACGCATCCCCGAGCGGGTCGTGCACGCACGCGGCGCCGGGGCCCACGGGTACTTCCAACTGGACGAATCGCTCGCCCAGTGCACGACCGCCCCAGTGCTGACCGAGGTCGGCGCGCAGACCCCGGTCTTTGTGCGCTTCTCCACGGTGGCCGGCTCACGCGGCTCCGCCGATACCGCCCGCGACGTCCGAGGCTTCGCCGTAAGGCTGTGCACCCAGCAGGGCAATTGGGACATCGTGGGCAACAACATCCCTGTGTTCTTCATCCAGGACGCCATCAAATTCCCGGACCTGATCCACGCGGTCAAGCCAGAGCCACACAACGAGATCCCGCAGGCCGCCAGTGCGCACGACACCTTCTACGATTTCATCTCCCTGACACCGGAATCCATGCACATGTTGATGTGGGTGCATTCGGATCGGGCCATCCCACGGTCGTTCGACACTATGGAAGGCTTCGGCGTGCACACCTTCCGCCTGATCAACCGTGCCGGGGAATCGCACTTCGTGAAGTTCCATTGGAAGCCCGTCCTGGGCCTGCAGTCGCTGGTCTGGGATGAAGCGCAGAAGATTGCCGGGAAGGATCCCGACTTCCATCGGCGCACCATGTGGGACACGATTGAGCGGGGTGGGCGTCTGGAATGGACCTTCGGCGTCCAGATCTTCACCGCGGATCAGGCGAACGCCTGGGATTTCGACGTGCTGGACGCCACCAAGATCGTGCCCGAGGATCTCGTGCCGGTGCAGCCCGTGGGTCGGCTGGTGCTCAACCGCAATCCCGACAATTATTTCGCGGAAACCGAGCAGGTGGCCTTCATGACCACCAACATCGTGCCTGGTATCGACTTCAGCGATGATCCCCTGCTCCAGGGCCGCAATTTCTCGTATCTGGATACCCAGCTGTCCCGCCTTGGGAGCCCCAACTGGCCAGAATTGCCCATCAACCGCCCCGTGAACCCGGTATCCAACAACCAGCGTGACGGGCACATGCGGCACACCATCAACCCGGGCCGCGTTGCCTACTTCCCGAATGGCCTGGACGGCCCCAACCCTACCCCCGCCGCAGAACAGGGGTTCCAGTCCTTCGCAGCTCCAGTCAACGGAACGAAACTGCGTGTCCGGGCCTCGAGTTTCAGCGATCACTACGGTCAGGCGCGGCTCTTCTGGAATTCCATGACGCCCGTGGAACGCGAGCACATCACCAAATCCCTGGCGTTCGAACTCAGCAAGTGTGAGGTTCGGGACGTGCGGGTGAGGATGCTCGTTCACCTGCGGGAAATCAATGCCACCCTCGCCTCCCAGGTGGCCCTGGCCATCGGGGAGCAGCCCGAGCTCGAAGAGACGGCCAGTCCCGGCGGGCAGCAGGACAGCCCTGAAGAGACGGCGCTGCTTGGGAAGGCGACGTCACCAACGACGGCCTCCGGCGGCCTGCAGACCACCGCCGGACTGACGATGATCAAGGACCAACCGCTCTCCGCGAAGGGACGCACCGTCGCGGTGCTTGCGGCGCCAGGCGTAGACGCGACCCAGATGGCCCAGGTGATGCATGGGCTCCAGGACGCTGGCGCCATTGGTGAGTTCATCGGTACGCGGCTGGGCACCCTGAGTGACGGAGTGGTCGCCACCAAGACGCTATCCAACAGTTCACCCGTGCTGTTCGACGCGGTGGTGGTGCCGGGCGGCGAGGCGGGCGTCGATGCCCTGCTGGCCCGCCCTGAGGCGCTGGACTTCGTGACTGAGACTTACCGGCATGCCAAACCGCTCGCCGTGCTCGATGGTGGACGCCGCCTCGTGGAGGCCACGCCTGTCGGCCCAGTCATGAACAATGCCAAAGATGCTGCCACGCTCGGGCTGTTTATTGGCGACCAGACCCTTGGGGCACTCGTGAACGGCTTGGCTGAGCACCGCTTCTGGGGCCGTCCGCCTGCGTGAAGGGAATGACCCGCGCCGTCCTCAGGGTTTCTCCTTTCGAGATGGTGTGTCACCACAGCCCACCCGGACTGACGCAAGAAGGCCTGCTGATCAAAGGCGTTGAAGGTCAAAGCTGGATGGACCGAACGGGAGGTGTTCGGCGGGGGCCTCGACGAAGGTGAGGTCAGGAAAGCGGGCCTGGGCCTGCTTCAGCATGGCGGGGAATACGTCTGTGCCTGTGATGGCGTTCGCCAACTGACGCAGCGCGGCGGTAGGGTTCCCAGTCCCACAGGCGACATCAAGGGCGGTGGGGAGAAGCGCATTCACGCCCAACTAGGCGTGAATGCGCTCCATCACCTGGGGATGAACGTAGGGACGCGCCTGCGTGTACCGGTCAGCGACAGACGGGGAAACGAAGGCATTCGGCATGACCCAGACTAATCCTCTTGGCCTTTTTGGCGCACCGCTCCAGCTCATTGCAAGTGCAGTGATTCACTTTGCGCTCCCTAGCAACTTCCCTAAAACAAACCCACCGTGGCCTGGTCGCAGTTTAGATCGTCCATGCGTTCGTGCCGTGCTTCTTCACGCCGGGACAGGTCGATCACCCTCACGCCAGTCCGGTGAGTTTGGTCATCAGACCAGATTCCACGGTCAGCCCAGGGCCAAAGGCCATCGCGCACACGC
>NZ_JACHFK010000028.1 GCF_014201805.1 Deinococcus metalli
TTGGGTGCCAGGGCCATCAGCCGGGGCTTGCTGAAGCCTGAGGCGTACACGGCGACGTGAAAGCCGGCGGGGACGGTCAGGCCGAGGTTGGGGGCTGCGGTGTTCGGCTTGCGGACGATCGCGCAGGCGCTGAGCAGGGTCAGGAGGGCCAGGGCGGCAAGGTGTCGGGTCGGGGGAACCATACCCCATCAGACAAGGGCCACCAGGGCGCCGGGATCGTACTGGGTGAAGGTGACCTTACCCAGTAGACGTCGGGGAACCACTGCATTCCTGAGGCTGGCGAAGGCAGGGCAGGGAGGACTCTGGACAATCGCCAATTCTGCGGATACCGAGGACTCCGAGCGCAGCATGCCCGAACGCCTGGCCAGGCACGGTGAAGGCGTGCGGAGCTGGCGACTGTTGACGTGGATCGAGCTGGTACTGAAGCGCACGCGCAGCGACGTCTGCTAAGCAGACATGTCGTGACTGAAAGTGCAAGCGCGTCGGTAGCACTGCCATGCAACGGATGAAGGCGACCCGGAGGTCGCCTTTGATTTCTCCGAGATAGCGCGGTATGCACAGAGCGCCAACTCATGCAGCTGGATGCTTTGAGGCGCTGACGGCGGCCTGCTCTGCCGCGTCAGCCTCGGCCACGAGGCGCTCAATCCACGCCAGGTCATACGCATCCGGGCCGGACAGCTGCGCCTCGCCCGTCAGGCGGCGGCTCCCCGGAAGCAGGCGATCAGTACAGCGCGTGGCCAGCCGCAGCGAGCACCGCCTCGACCCGATCTTTGGCGCGGCGCAGCAGCGCGAGCTCGCGGGCCTCGAAATACACCTTGGTCGGACGATTGCCCTTGCGCCGGGGCACCTCCCAGGTGACGTCCTCCTCGCCGAATTCGCCTCGCAGCGTTTCAAGGGCGGTGCGGATCACCTTGTCAGGGATGCTGCTGGGGATGGCCATATCGTCTTTGTTCACGTGTACTCCGGTGTGCTCTGGGCATGCTACGCCGGTATTTCGGCAGGTTGAGCTTATCCTCTGCCGTGCCCGCTGAGCATTCCTTTGTGTTAGCGCACGGCCTGCGCGTTGGCACGCCGGTGAAGGAGGCGACGTGATGCACCACCACTACCACCACGACGAACGCCAACCTGCGCCGCGCCCCCAGCACCACCGGCACCGTCCTGACCGTCCTTCCTCAGGGAACGCGTGTGCAGGTCGGTACCTGCACCACGTGGTGTGCCGTCACGGCCGGCACCCGCCACGGGTACGTCTCCAGGAGCCTGCTGCGCTTCCCCGCGCCCCCCACGCCTGCTCCGCGCCCAGCCACGCCCAGCTCTGGAACGTACACGAATGTGGATGGCCAGCAGATCCAGCGTCCGGTCGTGGCCGACACCAGGCCGAGTGGCGCGTCCGCGCAGTGCCGCGACGGCTCGTACTCGTTCAGCATGCACCGGCGCGGCACGTGCTCGCACCACGGCGGCGTCGCCACCTGGTACTGACGGCGCAGAGCAAGCTCTCATCTGGCGTGAATGCTCAGAAGTACCGTGCCAGACTGCCTTGATGGCCAGACGCAAACGAACCCGCTCCGTCCTCCGCACGGCTGCGAGCACCCCGAAGGTGGAGCAGGCGCCCACGCGCGTGGTGATCGACGCGCTGGAAGGCGACAAAGCCCGTGTCGAGCTGCCGGACGGCACGACCGCCGACTGGGACCGCGCGAGCCTGCCTACGGGCGTCAGGGAGGGGGACGTGATCCGCATCGAGGGCGAGGGCAAGGATCAGACGTTCTCCATTGAAGCTCAGGAGACTGAGGCCCGCCGGACGCAGACGCAATCCGACCTCGACGCCTTGAATGCCGGGCCGACGACTGGCGAGCTCAAGCTGTGAGGCAACTTGCCTGTGTGTGCGCCCTGCTGTGGAGCCCTTCGCGCACGAGCTGGCCAGCGTGGTGCTGTGGATTGGCCACATTCAGTGGAAGCGCGCGCACGGCGGGGAATGGGATTCCCCCGTTCTGGAGCGTCTGGACGGCCTGCGCCATCACGACGCCCTGCTCAACCCGGACGGCAGCGCCTACGCGTGGCCTGAGGCCGAGTTCATCGTCGGCAATCCACCGTTCTTGGGAGAGAAAAAGCAGGGGCCATGCCTGGGTCAGGCGTACGTGGATCAGTTGCGTTCAGAGTACCAGGGCGTGCTGCCGGCGACGTCCGACCTGGTCTGCTACTGGTTTGAGAAGGCCCGCGCCGCCATCGAGGCCGGCACCACCCGGCGCGCCGGGCTCATCAGCACGAACTCCATCAACATGCCTGGTAATCGCCGCGTGCTGGAGCGCATCAACGAGACCGGCGGGATCTTCCAGGCGTGGCCGAATCTGCCGTGGTTGCAGGACGGCGCGGCCGTGCGCGTGGCCGCCGTGTGCTTTGACGACGGCCGAGAGGCGCAGCACGTCCTGGGCTACCTGGAAGGTGAGGGCACCCCGGCCGAGGTGGAGGTGCTCGTGCCTGTGCCCGTCATTCACGCCAACCTGTCCGGCGGGGCCGACGTGACCACGGCCGCCCGCTTGCCTGAGAACGCGAACCTGAGCTTCCAGGGCGTGAAGCTGGCCGGGGCCTTCGACCTGCCGGGCAACGTGGCGCGCGCGTGGCTGACCCTGCCCAACCCGGACGGCGCGGACAATGCCGACGTGCTGCGCCCTCTGCTGAACGGCGACGACCTGGTGGATGTGCGCGGGGACACCTGGGTGATCGACTTTGGAAGCCGCACAGAGGCGGAAGCCGCGCGCTACCTGGTGCCCTTTGCACACGTGGTCGAGCACGTGAAGCCGGTGCGGGCGACCAACAAGGACAAAATGAGGGCCGCTCAGTGGTGGCAGCTCGCACGACCCTACACGGGGATGCGGAACGCGCTGGCCCCGCTGCCGCGCTACTTAGCGACATCCATCGTGGCCAAGCACCGGGCCTTCGTGTGGTGTGACGCGCGGGATCTTCCGTCAGGGCGGTTGGTGGTCGTGGCCAGTGACGAGGACTGGATGCACGGGGTACTGAACAGCCGCCTGCACGTAATGTGGGCCGCTGCGAATGCCAGCACCCACGGTAAGGGCAATGACCTGGTGTACACGTCATCTACATGCTTTGAGGCATTCCCCTTGCCAACTTGGACGCCGCAGACCCAGGCGCAGGTGGCGGAGGCCGCCCGCTTCCTGGAGACCGCGCGCACCGCCCTCAGGGCGCAGGGCTACACCCTGACCGGGATGATGAACCTGCTGTCGGACGGCCTGGGCACTGCGTCCCCGGCCTACACGCTGCGGCTGGCACACGAGCGCCTGGACGCGGCCGTGGCCGCCGCTTACGGCTGGGACTGGCCCCTGGCCGGCGACGAGATCCTGACGCAGCTGCTGGCACTGAACCTGGAGCGCACCGCAAGAGCCCAGCCAACCCCGACATTCCGGCCCGCCCCTGTCCCATGACGCAGTGGTACGTCCGCCACGGGCCGTACGGCGACCGGGAGGCCCTGACCGCCGACACACGGGATGACGCCGCCCGGCAGTGGTCCCTGGCGTGCGGCTTCCGTCAGCCGCCCGTGCACGAAGGCCGGGGCACCTACCGCCACGAGGGCACCCACACCGGGCCAGGTGAGCCCGCGCCGACCTTCCGGGTCTACCCGCCCCGCAGCACCGAGGGACGTGGCAAGGACGAACTCACCTGGGTGGTCACGCTGGCCAACCGGCACCCGTGGGGGCCTGGGCCGTGCGGGAACTGACCCTGACGCACCCCGAGGCCCCGGAGGTGCACGTCGGCCGCGCCGACCTAGCCATCCTCACGCCCGGTTTCACCTGCGGCTATGAGATCAAGACCGCGCAGGACAAGCTCACGCACCTCCCGGCACAGCTGGCCAAATACGCCCCGCAGTTTGACGCGTGGCACCTGGCGGTGGCGACCGGACATGTCGCGGAGGCGCGCACCCTGGCCCCCACCACGTGGGGCCTGATTGAGCTGAAGGACGACGGCACCTTCGCTGTTCTACGCGCAGCCCACACCGGCAAGGGGCACTTCAACGTGGAGCGCCTCCTGTGGACCCTGACGGGCGAGGACCTGCTGACCCTGTACCAGCTGTTTTACACGCGCTGGCCCCACAAGACCACGCGCGCCGTGCTCATCAAGTACCTGCTGAAGGCCCGGCCCGAACAGGTGCTGGAGCTGGCGCTGCGTCACATCCGCACCCGTGGCCACCTGCGGATGCAGTCTTGGAAGGTCGGAGGGCACCCATGACCAAGAAGACCCCAGCCAGGCGGTCGGTGCACGTGGTGAGCGAGCGCGTCGTCGACACCCGGGACGGCCCCGTGCTGCGCGTCCGCACCCGCACCGGCATGCCCGAGGGCTACCACCGCGACCAACCCTCACCGTGCACGCCTACCGCGCCGTGGCGGCCACCACCGACACCAGCGAGGTACTGTCCCCCTGCGGCCATGAGGTGCCGCGCTTCGACCTCAGCCCGGCCTTCGCACAGCTGGTTCAGCACAGTGGCCCCCAGTACCCATGTAGCTGCCTGTGTCCTCACTGCCAGCAGCACCCACCGCACGCCCGCTGGCCAAGGTCGCCCATCAAGCGGACGATGCGTCGGGCCTGCAAAAGTGCGTCTGATAAAGGTCAAGGCGGAACTTTTGCCAGTCGGCGCACCATCAAGCGAAACATGACTTCGTACATGAGGTCCTCCGCAGTTTCCACCAGCGCTTCGTCGTCCTTGGCCATGCGCCTGGACTTGCCCAACCAAGCGAACGTCCGTTCCACCACCCAGCGGCGCTTCAAGACGACGAATCCCGTTGGCACCTCCACGACTCGTGGAGGTGCGTCTTTTTGCGCCCATGTCCCCTGCCAGCCCGACCAGGAAGGAGAAGTACGGTGCGACCTTCATCAGCGACGAGACTGCCGGGAAGATCATCGCCTATCTGAGCGCCCATTACACGCCTGAAACCCACGCGCCGTGACGCTGCGGTCGTCAGCCGTTGTGAGGGTACCGTGCTCCCCCCAAATGGCTGTCGGCCAGGAGGCGTTCACGGACTTCTGGCCTATGAGATCGAAGGGCCTCCCCGACGTGTGGATGTCAGCTCACGCCGATGATGACCAGGTACCCGCTGGGCACCGGCGCTGTGGGTGTTCCCTGGGTACATACCAGCGCGCGTCCATCCGGACTCCACGCGGGAAAGCTGTGCGGGGCGCCAGAAGTGACCTGCTGCCGTTCGGAACCATCCGGGCGCATCACCCACACCTGCGCCTGGCCCCCCCGGGCCGAGGTGAACGCGATCCACCGGCCGTCCGGCGACGGGAACGGGGTCACGTAGGCGGTCTCCTCATCCGCATCGCTCAAGACTACTGGGGCAGCCCCGGCCTGTTCGGACTGGAGGCACACCACATGTCGTCCATCCTCCTGGGCGTGATAGACGAAGGTCTGTCCGTCCGGGAACGGCCACGGCTGATCCTGTACGCCCCTCGCGTGGGTAAGCCGGGTCACCTGCCCATTCTGCCACAGCGCGCAGATGTACGTCGCATCCGGACCGTCCGACTGGAAGTACAGCAGCGGCCAGGTGCCAGCGGTGCCCAGGGCCGGCCCATAACAGGGCTCCCCACTGGGGTGCAGCGGCGTTACCTGGCCCTGAGAGTCCAGGAACAGGGCTGTGCGGCCCAGACGATCACTGACGAAGACGACGTCGTTGGGCGTGAAGAATGCCGGACGGCCGGTGCTGTCTGAGCCGTCGGGTTCATTGAGGGCCAGCGGTTCCAGATCTGACCCATCCGGATGCACACGGTGTAACCGCCGCCGACCATCCTGCAAGCGTTCGAAGACGATCCACTGACCATCAGGTGTCCAGTTCGCACGCAGATCGGTTCCTGCCTCCTGCGTGATGGGGTAAGGAGCACTGAAAGTGGGCATGGCTGAGCGTACCGGTTGTCCGAAGCCGGCAGATCAGCGGGACGTCGCGTGACCTTCACTTCGAGGATGCCGGCAGGTGACACCGTGATGCTTCGGTGAAGCTTCGGGGCATCCAGGAGCTGGAGGCAGCGCATACGGGTGATGAAGGCACCCATCCAGCCGTTCCCTGCCCCTCGCAGAGCCAGCCCTTGTTTTTGGAGGCCGTCATGTTCCAGCGTCCACATCTATCCCGCCCTGCTCACCGCCAGCGTGACCGGTGCCCTCGCCCTCGTCCAGCACGCCAGTGGCGGCGGAGCTCAGGACGTACTGCAGCCGCCCACGTTGAACGGCCCCGCCCTGTCCTCCCGCGACCGGGTGTCCACCGCCGACCAGACGTCCAACACGGTGACGGTCATCCATCCCGCCACCAATACGGTCATAGGCCAGATCCCGCTGAGCAACCCCCGGTCCGATACGTCAGCTGCGAAGCAGCGTGCTCAGACCAATTGACATTCACCCCGTTGCGTTCACGTCCAGACCCATTGGCGCCAGCTCGACCTCCCACTGGGTTGCGAACGGTCCCTCCTCTGACACCACCTGCTGCACCCTCACCTCGAGACGAACCCGGGATACCGGTGTCACCACGCGAAACGCGAAGCCTCGGTCACCACGCGTCAGCAGCACGTGATCGTCCGCCAGCGTCTCCTGCGCCTGGGCCACCAGATCGACCAGCGCCGTACCGCTCAGCACCACGGTCTCCTCGCCCGATGCCAGGAGAACGGCCACCGGAAATTGAAACGTTTTCGAGGCATCGTCCGGTGGGAATTGAAACGGCCGTGAGGACACGTCCTCGTACTGGGTGATGTCGATCCGTTCAAGCAGGGCATGGCCCGCGCCAAGATGCAGCAGGTTCAGTTCAGTGGTCACGCCCTGGTGTGAGTCTGGCGCGAGCGTAAAGGTCGCCAGCACAGCGACGCCTCCCTCGGCCCCCAGCACGCGCTTCTGAGTCCTTGCATTCCCGGTCATCACGGTGCAACCTCCTCCCCCCGTCTCAGCGGCGGCGATCGAACGCCCGGCGCAGCGTGGCCAGCTGCTCTGCCGGACTCATCACCACGTCGGCCTGACCCGCGGGCGTGCCCACGGCGCCGATTTCCGCGCGGGGGATCACCAGCAGGGGGCAGCTCTTCGTGAGGCCCGGCCCCTCGATCACGGCGTGCTCCAGCACAATGATCTCCGCGCCGCCGTCGGGCCGGACCATCAACTCGCGCACGTCGTCCCGGGCCACATCCACCTGCTCGCCCGTCACGATCAGGCCCTGCACGATCAGCACCACTTTCGTCATGCCCCAGCGTACCGCCACTGGTTCAAGTCAGGTCTCGTTGAGCGTTTTCCCCTGCCGGGATGCCATGGGCGTGCCTATAGAGCACCACGCATGACGCCCAGCAATGCTCACACGTACCTCAGTCCTCACCCTCACTGCGTCAATGTCGGCAGATCGGAACTGGATACCGACCCACCGGCTGTTCAATCGCCTCTCGGCCTGCTCAGCGTCCAGCAGGCCATCCCGAGAATCCACGCCCGCGCGCCCAGTGAGCTCTGGGCCTGATCTCCAGCGTGACACGCAATTGCCAGGAACGCACGCTGGACCACGGCCTCGGGACTGGTGGTGCCTGACCTCAGCACCAGCGCATACACCGCCCGTGCATAGCGACGGTGCAGTTCCCGCAAGGCATCCTCGTCCCGCTCCGCCAGTGCCTTCAGGACGACGGCGTCCGTGGCCCCAGCCCAGCGGGTGGGAACCGGCTCCGACGCCGCCGCGAGACTCACCGCTCAGCGCAGGTTGTGGGCGCGGGCCCAGGTGAGGATGGCCGCGTTGGCGGCGTCCGCCTTCTCGAAGATCGCCGCGTGCGCCGCCCCCGGAATGAGCACCAGCGTGCTGCCCGCGATGTTCTGCTGCAGCTTCACCGAGAAGTCCGGCGGGTATACCGTGTCCTCCACCCCCTCCAGAATCAACGTCGGCACCGTGATCGTCTTCAAGGTCGGCACCGAGTCCGGCCGGGTCGCCAGCACCGTCGCGCCCGC
>NZ_JACHFK010000030.1 GCF_014201805.1 Deinococcus metalli
GCCCCCAACCTCGGCCTGACCGTCCCCGCCGGCTTTCACGTCGCCGTGTACGCCTCAGGCTTCAGCAAGCCCCGGCTGATGGCCCTGGCACCCAACGGCGACCTCTTTGTGAGCGACGAGAAGACCGGCAACGTCAGCGTTCTGGCAGACCGCGACGGCAATGGAATGCCAGAGAGCCGGCAGGTCTACGTGGGCGGCCTGAACATCCCGCATGGGCTGGCCTTCCACGATGGCTTTTTGTACGTGGCAACGACGGACGCCGTGCTGCGCTACCCGTACCAGCCGGGCGACCTCACCCCCCGCGGCGCCCCGGAGACGGTGGTGACCTTACCGGGTGGGGGCCGCCACTACTCGCGCACGGTGGTCTTCGGCCCGGACGGGAAGATGTACGTCGCGGCGGGCAGCACCTGCAATGTCTGCGAGGAAAGCGACCCCAAGCGGGCCGCCGTATGGACCTACGGCGCGGACGGGAAGAATGGCCGACCATACGCCACCGGGCTACGCAATGCCGTGGGCCTGGCGTGGGTGGGTGACACCTTCTACGCCACGGCCAATGGACGCGACCTGGCCGGCAACGATGTGCCGCCCGAGGCCTTTTTTGTCCTGAAGGACGGAGCGAACTACGGCTGGCCGTACTGCTACCCGCTGGCCGTTGGGGCGAAACAGGTCTGGGATAAGGACTTCGGGAAGAAGGATCAGGCGTACTGCGATCAGGCCCAGCCCGCCTTTGCCGTGACGACCGCCCACGCCGCACCGTTGGGACTGGCGGCGTACACCGGCACGATGTTCCCGCAGGACTACCGGGGTGACCTACTGGTAGCCCTACACGGCTCCTGGAACCGCGAACCGAAATCGGGGTACAAGGTCGTGGCGATCGATCCGCGCAGCGGCACGGTCACGGATTTCATCACGGGCTTCCAGGCGGGACTGACCACCACCGCCCGGCCGGTCGCCGTGCTGGTGCTGGGGGATGGCTCGGTGCTGGTGACAGACGACGGCAATGGGTTCATTTACCGCGTGACCTACGGCGGCAGTTGAGGTCGATGTAGAAGTGCAGGCCGTGCCGGTTCGCCGCCTAGAACCGAGCCGTTCGCCACATGTGAACAAGCCCGCAAGGCCATCGTCAGGTTCGAACACTACTGTGGCCTGTGCCCGTCTATCTCCATGCGGTTCAGACCGCAGTGCCCACCACGGCTTATTCCCAAGACGTGATCCGGGACATCATCCGCAGCCAGCCGGAACTCGACCGCCTGGCCCAGCGTCTGACCACCAGCGTCTTCAACGCGTCCGGCATCGACCAGCGGCACAGTGTGGTGACGGAGTTCCAGGCGGACCCCGACGCCAGCCCGGGCCTGTTCTTTGACCCTTCGACTGGACGCCTGCTCACGCCCAGCACGGGAGCCCGCAACGAGTACTACATCGTCCACGCGACGGAACTGTTCGTGCGCGCGGCTGGAGCGGCACTGGCCGCGTGTCCAGGACTGACCGCCGACGACATCACCCATGTGGTCACGGTGTCCTGCACAGGCTTCTACGCCCCTGGTCCGGAGTACGCGATCGTGCGGGCCCTGGGGCTGCGGCCGAATGTCTCCCGGTTCCATGTCGGCTTCATGGGTTGCTACGCGGCGTTCCCGGCACTGAAGATGGCCAAGGCCTTCTGCGAGGCCGACCCGAGCGCCGTGGTGCTCGTGGTCTGCGCAGAACTGTGCACCATCCACATGCACTCGGCACGTGATGCAGACACCCTGATCGCGAACTCGGTGTTCGCGGATGGAGCGGCGGCGGCCGTGGTCAGTGCCCGAACACCGGCTGTGTCAGCGCCTGTTCTGCGTCTGGATCACTTCGAGACGACCCTCACGCCCGCTGGGGTGGGCGAAGCCGACATGGCGTGGACGATCGGCGACCAGGGCTATGACATGGTGCTGAGCACCTACGTTCCCGCCATCATTGAAGCGCACATCGGAGACGCGCTCGCACCTCTCTTTGCCCATGAGCCTGCCCTGGGAGACGACCCTCTGAACGGCATAGCGCAGTGGGCGATTCATCCTGGGGGCCGCTCGATTCTGGACAAGGTGCAGGCGAGCCTCGGGCTGAGTGACGAGCAGCTCCACCCATCGCGCGAAATCCTGCGTCAGTACGGCAACATGAGCAGCGCGACCGTGCTGTTCATCCTGGCGGACCTGCTCCGCGACGCGGGCAGTGGCGATCGCGTGTGCGCGATGGCCTTTGGCCCTGGGCTGACCGTGGAATCTGGTCTGATGACCAAACTCACCGGACTGGCGTGAGGGTGATCGACCTGTCCC
>NZ_JACHFK010000031.1 GCF_014201805.1 Deinococcus metalli
GAACAGCGGCGCGATCAGCGCCCACAGGTCGTCAGGGACGAGGTGTTCGATCACATCTGCAGCCTAACCGCGGCAATTCTGTCCTCAGGCTCTTACGGACGTGGACACCATTTGGGCATCGTCGGACCAGTCATGCTGGGGTATGACCAGCGCGTCGTCCGGCGGAGACGGAACGCTCACCCTGACCGCGACCCTCAACAACGACGGCACCCTGTACCGTGTCGCCCAGGCCCTCTTTGCCTTGACCACCGCGCCGGGCCGCCGGAACCTGCGTCTGGCCCACGGCGAGCGCTGGGTGGTCTACGGCATGACGGCCGCGACCACCCAATACGCGCCGCCGACGTTGAGTTTGGATGCCGGGCTGAGCCACAGCGCGCACCTCCACACCTTCCTCCTGCTGCCCCTGGCCGTGGAGACGCCACACTTCACGATGCGCACCGTTTCGAGAACCACGTACGCTGTCCACCGCGCTCAGCTGCCCGACCTGTTCACGGCCCTTCAGAAGCTCGCGGCCGCACTCGACGTGCAGGATGAAGCGGTCCAGGGTGCGCCATGGTTTCGGCGGTCGCACCGCCGGAAGGCGGCTGCGGACGTGGAAGCAGCCCTGTTGGCGCTTCGGCACGCGGGGACGGCCGTCATGCTCACGCGGCTGGCGTGACCATGCGCCCGCTGGACATCCGGCTGGGATATCGGGATGACAGCGAAAACGGGCGTGTGGTTCCGGTTAATTCCAAATGAAACCAGATCGTAGACTTGGAGGTATGTCGGATGCTTCCCCCGCACGCCCAGACATCACGGCGTGCCGTGTCCTGCGCGTTCTGCTCGTCGACGACAACGCCGCCGACCGGGAGCTCGCCCGCGAAGTCTTCCAGGACCATGGCGTCCGGGTCGGCATCGAGACCTGCGCGTCCGGACGCGCTGCCCTCCACACCCTGCGCCTCCCTGGAGCAGTTCTGCCCGACGTCATCCTGCTGGACCTGAACATGCCCGGCCTGTCCGGCTTCGAGGTCCTCGAAGCGCTGAAAAGCGACCGCCACCTGAGCATGCTTCCCGTCGTCATCCTCACGACCTCCAGTGATGCGCAGGACGTCGAGCGGGCCTACTCGTTGCACGCCGCATCATTCATGACCAAGCAGCTTGACTTCGGCCGCTTCGTGCAACAGGTGGACGCGTTTGTGAACTTCTGGATGCACGTCCGCACCACCCAGTGGTTGAGTTAAGGTCCGCGCTCCTATGACCGCCAGGCCCCGTGTTAGCGTCAGGTCACGGGGCCATTCTTGAGGCGGTCGATCGCGCCCTCGAAGAGCGCCGGATCATCCAGGATGCTCGCCACTGTATGCGCCCCCTGCACCGCCAGGAACAGCGCGTCCGGATCGCTCGCCCCCAGCGCCGCCGTGCGTGCCCCCACCGCTGCCCGGTACCGCCCCACGATCTCCGCCGCCCGGATGGCCGCCGGGTCCCCCACGGCACGCAGTTCGGTGGCGAGACTCCCGAAGGGACAGCTGAGCGAGTCGCGCTCCTGGCTCGTCTCGACGAGCCAGTCGAGGTAGGCCGCCAGCCACGCCACCGGTTCCAGCGGCTCCAGGCGCTCGAGCAAGGTCTGGAGTTCCCGTTCGCATTCGTCCAGCACGGACAGGATCAACTCGTCCCGCGACTTGAAGTAGTAATAGAGGTTCCCGAGCGGCAGGCCCGCGGCCTCGGCGACATCTTTAAGGGTCGTGCGGGAGATCGAGTGGCTGCGGAAGCGCCGTAGGGTGGCCCGGATGATCTCGTCTCGTTTCCCTGCCATGCGCCGCCCTCCTGGCGGCCAAGATGCCATGAAGTCCCGCTGACCCACTGAGGCCGTGCTCCCACTACGGTAAGTCAGAAGCTTGACTGAGTCCGGGCAAACGCCAGGGTCAATCCGCTTGTACAGGAGGTCGTATGAAGCAGTACAGAATGTTGGCTCTGGTGGCTGGCCTGGCTGCCGGCAGTGCGCACGCCGGCGGCGCCGGCATGCCCATGCAGCAGGGCATGCTTAACGTCAACGGCGCCCAGATTCACTACGTCTCCGAAGGCACCGGCACGCCCATCCTGCTGCTGCACGGCTACCCGCTCAGCGGGGAACTGTTCGCCCGCAACCGCGACGCCCTCACGGCCGCCGGGTACCGCGTGATCACCATCGACCACCGCGGGTACGGCCAGAGTGTCGCGCCCGC
>NZ_JACHFK010000032.1 GCF_014201805.1 Deinococcus metalli
TTCCAGACCGGCGCGCCGGTCTGGTCGCGTTCCAGCACCACCTGCTTGGTGTTGTCGTACAGGATGGTCTGGGTGATCCCGCCGAAATAGGCGAAGGCGTTCACGTGACAGCGGATGAAGCTGGCGGTATCGGCCTTGCGGATGAACTCGACGTACAACGCCCGTGACCAGCCCAGCACCATGACGAACGCCCAGATGGAACACGTCTGGCCCTCGAGATTCCGGTAGCTGTACCGACCGAAGTCCACCTGCGCCTGTTCTCCGGGCTGGGTTTCGAAACGGGTGGTCAGGCGCTGGGCGGACACCTGTGTCCGCCGAAATGGGCGCACAAAGTCCTTGACGACGGTGTACTGCCCGTCGTAGCCGCGTTCCTGCAGTTCGCGGAACAACACCACGGCGTTCAGGACGCCCAGCTCGATCCGGCCTGTCAAAAACGCTGTGAACGGGGCCAGCTTGCTGCCCCGAGGTGTGCGTCGGCGTGGCTGTGGGAGGCCGGGATCGCGGAGGTATTTCTTGACGGTGTTCCGACTGACGTCCAGGGTTTTGGCGATGCCGCTGATGGATTGACCTGCTGCCTTGAGCTCGATGATGTGCCGCACCTGTGCGCCTCCAAGCATGCCGACCTCCGACTCGCAGTGAATCGCAGATCGTGGGGGGCTCCGACCTCGGCATGGTCAATTTGACGTTCACCCATTGATCGATCCAGCCCGAATGAGCCCAGCGTACTTCAGCCCGCCAACTGGCGGGCGAACTCCTGAGGTGTGAGGTTCCCAAGGGAGCTGTGCGGCCGCACAACGTTGTAATCCCGCCGCCAGATGGCGAGGCTGAGCCTCGCCTGCGGCACGCTCAGGAACCAGTGGACGTTCAGGAACTCGTCCCGCATCCGTCCGTTAAAGCTCTCGATATAGGCGTTCTGGACGGGTTTTCCAGGATCGATGAACTGATGGGTGATGCCCTGGATGTACGCCCACTGATCCAATGCCCGGCCCGTGAACTCCGGCCCGTTGTCGGTCAAGAGTACCGCGGGCTTACCGCGTTCCTGGATCGCGTCTGCCAGCAGACGCGCCACGGTGCTGCCGGGGATCGACGTCGACGCATAGCTGAGCACGCACTCCCGGGTGCCGTCGTCCACGACGTTCAAAATGCGGAACCGCTGCCCGTTGGCCAGCTGGTCACTGACGAAATCCAGGCTCCACCGCTCGTTTGCCCTGGTGGGCGCCGTCTGCGGCAATCTCGTCTGCGCGACCCCCTTTCTGCGGGCCTTGTTGCGGACAGCCAGGCCTTCATCGCGATACACGCGATACACCCGCTTGTGGTTGACCACATCGCCCTGCCGACGCAGCAGGATGTGTAACCGCCGGTATCCGAACCGCGGACGCTCGCGTGCGAGCGTCCGGAGCTTGTTCGCTAGATCCCGGTCATCTTTCGTGCTGCGATGACGCTGTGTAGAACGGTGAAAACCAAGGATACGACAGGCTCGCCTCTCACTGATCCCGAACAGGTGCCGCACTTCCCGGATGACCCGCCGTTTGATGGGCGTCTGGGCCTGGGGCGACTGGTCGGGGTTCACCACTTTCTGCCGACCACCTCCTTCAGGATGCTGTTGTCGAGCGCCAAGTCCGCGACCAGCTTCTTCAGGCGGCGGTTTTCTTCTTCCAGCTTTCGGACACGCTTCGCGTCGTCCTTGGTCATGCCCCCGTACCGTGCCTGCCAACGGTGAATGGTGGCCTTGGAGACCCCAGACATCCTGGCCACGTCCCCTACGGCTGTTCCAGCTTCCACCTGGGCCAAGACATCAAGGATCTCGTTTTCGCTGTACTGCTTGTGCTTCATGACCCCTCCCTGGAGACGATCTTGTCTCATTCGGAGTGGGCCGACAAACCGGGGTCACGTCAAATTCCTATCCGCCACTTTTGATCATTTTTAGGGAACTTCCGCACATTTGGTGATGGGGATTCAGCCCGGTGGCCGGTGCAGCATCCGAGCCCGCAGCAGAGAGAGCCCCGCACGGCCATACATCCC
>NZ_JACHFK010000033.1 GCF_014201805.1 Deinococcus metalli
GGAACTTCCGCACATTTGGTGATGGGGATTCAGCCCGGTGGCCGGTGCAGCATCCGAGCCCGCAGCAGAGAGAGCCCCGCACGGCCATACATCCCGCGTTTCAGTGTCTTGAGGCGATTCACGTGGCCCTCTACCTGACCGTTGCTCCAGGGCAGCGTCACCGCAGCCAACACGGCGTCAAAATCCCGATCCAGGCCAATGGCGAACCGTTCGAATTCCAGCAGGCCGCTCCCAGTCAAGTCGCGAAGCCAGCCCCGCAACGGATTGCTGCTCCGTCCACCGAGCAGTGCCCATCCCGTCTGTACCAGCGTTTCCACCTTCGCAAACCACGGAATGTCCCGCCGACATGCCGTCAGGAACGTCTCGTACGCGGGCTGGGTGATCAGATCCGGACGTACCAGCAGCCAACTCAAGGCTCTGGCGCCTGGACACCGGCGGACAGGAGCACTGGATTCCAGTGCTCCTGTCCGCTGTTCCCGGCACCATTCCCGGACGACTGTGAAGCCGCCCGTGTACCCCTGCACCCTGACGGCGTTGAACAGATGGGTGGCGTTGTGCGTCCCTGCGGCCCATTGCGCGGTCAGCCACGCCCGGTACGGGTCGATTCGCTTTGCTCGCCGTGGTCGGTGCGGCTGCCCTGGGCTGGCCGTCAGGCGCAGATACTTGCGCACCGTCACCATGCACAGCCCGGTACGCTGCGTGATCTGCATCAAGGAGTGCCCCTGGGCCTTCAAGGCATGGATCTCAAGGAAGCGCTGCTGTGCCCGTGGGGTCGGTGGACACCCGGCGATAGAGACCGATACAACGCCTTGTGCCACTGGAGTGACCGGCACGCCGGTCGCCTTGCGGAACACTTCGGTCAGAGGCCGGTAGAGGCGCTGCAGGAAACGCTCGAGCGTTTCCCTGAGGTTCTTCAGCAGGTGCCAGCGATCCGCGACCTGCAGTGCCTGGGGCGCGCCGAGGGTGGCGGCTTCCTGGTATGCACTGGAGCGATCCCGGGTGATGATCCGGAGTTCCGGATGCCCACGGAGCCACGCTGCGACCGTCGCCACTTCTCGGTCAGGCAACAGGTCAATGGGTTCATGGCGATCCAGATCCACGAGGATGGTGCCGTACCGTTGACCTTTGCGCCATGCCCAGTCGTCGATGCCCAGCGAATAGACCGGCCGGCTAGAGAAGGTGGCTGGCTCCGGGATGGCGCGCAGCAGGGTGTCCGCGCTGACGGGCTGACCCACGGTGGCCAGGCAGCGCGCCGAACATTCACCCCCGGCTTCCAGGGCCAGGGAAGCGACTTGCTGTGCAAGTCGCCGGGTCAGGCGCTGCCATGGGGCCGCCATGGTCAGGCGTTCGCAGAAGATGCGCTGTGAACATGCGGGGGAGGTGCAGAAGAAGCGCCGGACATTGAGGTGCAGGCGCACGCGTCGACCGAAGCAGGCCAGATCTTTGAGCACACGCTGGTACCGGCTGTGGACGCGGCTGGAGGGGCCGCCACACTGCGGACAAACGGAACTGGTTGCCGTGCTGGAAAGCTCGAGCCAGACGGTCTTGGGTCGCACATGGGCGGTGTTGAACCGGAGTGTTGCCGGATCGGGCAGGAACGCCTGAAAGTCCATGACCGATGGTGCGCCTCAGCTAAATTCCCATCATCAAATGTGCGGAAGTTCCATTTTTAGGCCGCCAACGACA
>NZ_JACHFK010000035.1 GCF_014201805.1 Deinococcus metalli
CGCAGGCGCTGAGCAGGGTCAGGAGGGCCAGGGCGGCAAGGTGTCGGGTCGGGGGAACCATACCCCATCAGACAAGGGCCACCAGGGCGCCGGGACCGCACTGGGTGAAGGCGGGCTTATCCCCGTTGGACGTCAGATGAATTGTGTATCCTGATCGACCTCTGCCCGGCTCACAGGTGATGGATAGACACGCGAACGCGCCGATCGCATTGACCTGCAGTGGACGAGGGCGGCCGCCGAGTCTTGAATGCACCCATGGCTAAAGCTGGCCCACTTACACGCCCGTTGATTCGCGATGCGTGCACGATCTGTTGTGTCACAGGTTACTCCTTAGTCGGTTGATCGCACTTTCGAAGAGTGCTGAGTCATCGAGGATGCTCGCCACCGTATGCGCCCCCTGCACCGTCAGGAACAACGCATCCGGATCCCGCGCCCCCAGCGCCGCCGTGCGGGCACCCACCACTGTCCGGTACCGCTCCACGATCTCCGCCGCCCGCGTGGCCGCAGGGTCCCCCACGGCCCGCAGTTCGGTGGCCAGGCTTCCGAAGGGACAACTGAGCCCCCCGCGGTCCTGGGCGGTCTGCATGAGCCAGTCGAGGTAGGCGTCGATCCAGGCTGAAGGTTCCAGGGGGTCCAGCGCAGTCAGGAGCTCCTCCAGTTCCCGCTCACATTCATCGAGCACCGCCAGGATCAACTCGTCCCGCGTTTTGAAGTAGTAGTAGAGGTTTCCGAGCGGCAGACCCGCGGCCTTGGCGACGTCCTTGAGCGTCGTGCGGGAGATCGAGTGGCTGCGGGAACGCCGCAGGGCGGCCCGGATGATCTCGTCTCGTTTCCCTGCCATGCGCGGTCTCCTGAAGCCAAGATGTCATGAAGTCCCCCGGAGCCAAAGCAGTCTCGCTTCCACTAGGGTCAGTCAGAAGCCTGACTGAGTCGAGCGCCGGAACGGCACTCAGCCACGTCAGGAGGAGGTCCTGTGAAGCAGTACAGAATGATGGTCCTGGTGGCTGGCCTCGTCGCCGGCAGCGCGCATGCTGGCGGCGCCGGCCTGCCCATGCAGCAGGGCATGCTCGAGGTTAACGGCGCCCAAATTCACTACGTCTCCGAAGGCACCGGCACGCCTATCCTGCTGCTGCATGGCTACCCGCTCAGCGGCGAACTGTTCGCCCGCAACCGCGACGCCCTCACGGCCGCCGGGTACCGCGTGATCACCATCGACCACCGCGGGTACGGCCAGAGTGTCGCGCCCGC
>NZ_JACHFK010000037.1 GCF_014201805.1 Deinococcus metalli
ATCGAACACCTCGTCCCTGACGACCTGTGGGCGCTGATCGCGCCGCTGTTCCCTGATCCAGCCGTCCCCGCTTCGCGGGGACGGCCTCCTCTTCACCCACGCCGTGTGCTCGCGGGCATCCTGTACCTCCTGCGCTGGGGCCTTCCCTGGCGGCAACTCCCCCTCGCCCTTGGGTGCGGCAGTGGCCGCACGTGTGAGCGCCGCTTCAATGAGTGGCAACGCGCCGGACTGTGGTCACGGCTCCACGTTCGCCTTCTGGAGGCCGCGCACCACGCCGGGCACCTGGACTGGACACGAAGCGCCCTCGACTCCGCAAGCGTGCTGGCGCCCCGGGGCGGTGAGCACACGGGAGCAAATCCGACCGATCGCGGGAAGCGAGGCAGCAAACTGCACGTGTTGATCGATGGCCAGGGGATCCCTCTGGCCATCACGGTCACGGGGGCGAATGTCCACGACTCCAGACAGCTTGAGGCCACCCTGGACGCGGTTCCCCGGGTGCGTAGTGGACGCCGAGGGCGTCCACGATGCCGCCCAGCCAAACTGCATGCCGACAAAGGGTATGACTACCCACGCTGTCGACACGCGATTCGGCGGCGTGGGATTCAGCCCCGTATCGCACGGCGCGGTGTGGAGTCAAAGGCCACGCTGGGCCGGCATCGGTGGCGCGTCGAACGCACGCTGAGCTGGCTGCTGGCCTTCCGACGTCTGGCCGTCCGACGCGAACGCTGTGCGCAGCGCTTTCTGTCGCTGGCCCACCTGGCGTGTGCGGTGATCGTCTGGCGCGCGCTGCGGCGGAACGCTAGCGTTCCGCCGGCTGGGTCAGGCCCTGCAGTTCCTGAAACAAGCGGCCGATCAGCTTGATCTGACGTTCCGCCGCCTCGACCCGTTCCGCTTCACTCTGGCCGTCGATCGGGATGGCCTGCACTGCGCTGGACTGCGCCACGGATAGCAGGGCCTTCTCGAAGTCAATGGCGGCTTGGACGGCCTGCACGCTGTCTGCCGCGTACTCCTGTGCCATGCCGTCCAGCATCTCCATGAACTCCACCGACTGAATGGGCAGACGGGTGGCCTGAGAGACAGGTGCAGTAGTCTTCCGCGGTGCCATGTCTCATTGTGGCATCCCGCTTTTTGTCCTCAGGCTCT